>CAYFHV010000071.1:677-8772 GCA_964343105.1 uncultured Planctomycetia bacterium
GGCCGGGAGGCGGTGCTGACCGGCGACACCTTGACGACGGCGCAGGTGCAGTTCGACCAGAGCCGGTTCAACGCCCCGATCGTTGGGCTGCGGTTCAACGCGGAGGGGGCGAAGGTTTTCGGCGAGGTTACGGCGGCGAATGTCGGACGGCGGCTGGCGATCGTGCTCGACGGCAAGGTCCAGTCCGCCCCCCGCATCCAGGAGGCGATCCCCGGAGGGGAGGCAGTCATCACCGGCCGGTTCACCCCGCAGGAGGCGGCGGACCTGGCCCTGGTCCTGCGCGTGGGCGCCCTGCCGGCCCCGGTTTACATCGAGGAGGAGCGAACGGTGGGGCCGCTCCTCGGATCGGACTCCATCCGCGCAGGGGTCGGGGCGACCGGCGCGGGGCTGGCCCTGGTCTTCCTCTTCATGGCCGGCTACTACCTGCTGGCCGGAATCATCGCGAATCTGGCGCTCCTGCTCAACTTCCTGATCATCCTGGGAGGGCTGGGGCTGTTCCAGGCGACCCTCACCCTGCCCGGCATCGCCGGGATCGTACTGGCCTTAGGGATGGCCGTGGACGCCAATGTCCTCATCTACGAGCGGATGCGGGAGGAGCTGAAGCTGGGCCGCTCGATCCGCCAGGTGATCTCCAACGGATACGACCGTGCCTTCAGCGCGATCCTGGACTCCAACGTCACCACCCTGATCGCCGCCTTCCTCCTCTTCCAGTTCGGGACGGGACCCATCCGGGGGTTTGCCGTGACGACGGTCATCGGGCTCACCGGCAGCATGTTCACCGCCATCGTGGTGACCCGCGTCATCTTCGAGGCCCTGCACCGTGCCCGCTGGCTGAATCAGATCCGAATGCTCAAGCTCATCGGGGAGACGCGCCTGGATTTTCTGCGCCCGCGGCGGATCTGCTACATGCTGTCGCTGGTGGCGGTGGTGGGGGGCATGGCCTTCTTCGGGCAGCTGGGGAGCCGCGCCTATGGCATCGACTTCACCGGCGGCCAGATCCAGCAGTACCACTTCCCGCAGGAGGTTGCCCTGGATGAGATGCGGCGGGCGCTGGGGGAGATTGATCTGGCGGATGCCTCCCTTCAGCAGTTCGGGTCGTCCCGCGAGGTTCTCATCCGTACAACGGGGGACACGGTATCCGCCGTGCAGGAGAAGCTTAAATCGACGTTCCCGGGCAGCCCGCCCGAGCTCGTTCGGGTGGAGCAGGTGGGTCCGTCGGTGGGAAAGGACCTGCGCCAGCGGGCGGTCAAGGCAATCTTCTGGGCGCTGGTTTCGATCAGCGTTTACGTCGGTTTCCGCTTCCGCTCCTGGAGCTTTGGGATCGCCGGCATCGTGGCGCTGCTTCACGACGTGCTGATCGCCATGGGGGCCCTGGCGGTCACCGGCCGCCCGATGTCGCTCACCCTGGTGGCGGCGCTCCTCACCATCGCCGGTTACTCGATCAACGACACGATCGTGATCTACGACCGGATCCGGGAGCTGCGCCGCACCGCCCGGCGGATGACCTTCGCGGAGCTCATCAACCTGGCGCTCAACCAGACCCTCTCCCGCACGCTGCTCACGTCAGGGCTGACCCTGCTGACCGTGATCTCCCTCCTCTTCTTCGGAGGAGAGATCCTGAATGACTTCGCCTTCGCCCTGCTGGTCGGATTCATCTCCGGCGTTTACTCC
Source organism: uncultured Planctomycetia bacterium (assembly GCA_964343105.1). GTDB lineage: Bacteria > Omnitrophota > Gorgyraeia > 1-14-0-20-64-10 > 1-14-0-20-64-10 > CAYFHV01. Next base: position 2,349 of record CAYFHV010000071.1, read on the forward strand.
ACCGTCTACATCGCCAACCCCCTCCTGCTCGTCTGGGAGAGGAGACGCTAGCTTCAGGAGAGCCCGCCGTCATGCGCAGGCACTGGGTTTTTCGGGAGGCGGAGGAAGAGACGGTTCGGGATCTCTCTCGCGCGCTGGATCTGCCGCTCCTGTTGGCCCGCCTGCTCATCCACCGGGGCGCCGATTCCGAGGACGATGCCCGCGACTTTCTCTGCGGAGAGCTGAGCGGCCTGGCCGCTCCGGAATCGATGGGAGATCTCGCCGCCGCGACCGGGCTGATCCGGGAAGCGGTCCGGCGGAGGAGAAAGGTCCTGCTGGTCGGCGACTACGACGTGGATGGGTTGACGAGCGCCGCCATCCTGTACCGTGCGATCCGGCATGCGGGGGGTGAGGTGGAGGTTCACATCCCGCACCGCTTGGAAGACGGCTATGGGCTGAAGGCCGGGATCATTCAGGCGGCGGCGCGGGACGGGGTCCGGCTGCTGATCACGGTGGACTGCGGCACCACGAGCTTCGAGGAGCTCCGGCTGGCCGGCTCGCTGGGGATGGAGACGATCGTGGTGGACCACCACGATCTGGAGAGCGGCAAACGTCCGCCTGCCTCGGCCTTCCTGAACCCGCTGGAGCCGGGCTGCAGCTATCCGGAGAAGGAGCTGTCCTCGGCGGGGGTCGCCTTCACGCTGGCGCGGGGTCTGGCTCAGACAGACGGACCCGCCCGACAGGAGCTCTGGCAGGAGCTGGACCTTGTGGCGCTGGGCACCATCGCGGACATGGCCCCGCTGACAGGTGAGAACCGGATCCTGGTCCGGGCGGGCCTTCACGCGCTCCGGGGAACGCGCAAACCCGGGCTGCGCGCCCTCCTGAATCGGGCGGGCCTGGAGGGAGAGCCGCTCTGCCCCGAGGATGTGAGTTTCCGCCTGGCCCCGCCCCTCAATGCCGTCGGGCGGATCGGGTCGGCTCAGGACAGTTTCCGGCTGCTGGTGACCGAGGACGGCGAGGAGGCGGAGGCGCTCGCGGCCACGGCCTTCCGCGAGAACCGGGCGCGCGCTGCTCTGGAGCGGGAGGCGTACCGGCGGGCCCTCTCGAAGGTGACGCGTGAGGTGAACTTCAGCCAGGACCGGGTGATCGTCCTGCACGACGAGGCGTGGCACCCTGGCGTGATCGGGATCCTGGCCACGCGGCTGGCCCAGCGCTTCCACCGCCCCGCTGTGGTGATTACGCTCAGCGACTCCATCTGCCGGGGGTCTGCCCGCTCGATCCGATCCTTCCATCTGACCGAGGCCCTTCACTCCCTCCGGGAACATCTGGTGGAATTCGGGGGGCACCCGGGCGCGGCGGGGCTCACCCTGCGTGCGGATCGGATCGGCGGCTTTCGGGAGGCGCTCAACCGGCTGGCGCATGAACGGATCCCGCGGGAGGCGCTGGTGCCGGCGGTGGAGGTGGACGGTGAGCTGCCCCTGTCGGATTTGAACGAGGAGCTGGTCGCCGGCCTGGAGGCGCTGGCGCCCTTCGGGACCGGCAACCCGCGGCCGGTTTTTGTCTGCAGGGATGCGATGCTCTCTCCGGAAGGGGAGCGGGGAATCTTCAGCCCTTCGGGCGTTCGGCTGCAGGTGCAGTCAGCCGGCGGGCGCCGGTTCGAGGCGCTCCACCCCAGGCATCTGGCCGGGGATGGTCTGAACGTGCGCCGCGTGCGCGGGCATGTGCTGCTGGCCTATTCGCCGGTGCGGCGGGGCGCGTCGCCGGAAGGCCGCATTGAGCTTCGGCTCCACGATCTGAAGCTGCCGTAACGGACGCTCGCCCCCCGGCGGCTGGCGGCTAGGCGCCGGGCCCGATCCTTCCCTCGATCCGATCCAGCGGAATCGGGCCGAAATTCCGGCTGTCCTCGCTCTCCGGCCGGTTGTCACCGAGCACGAAGCAGGAGCCCTTCGGGACGGTCAAGGGCCCCAGATCCGGCTGGGTCTTGCCTCTCGCGTACGGTTCCTGAAGGGGTTTTGCGTTCACGAGGACCTGGCCGGAGCGGATGCGCACCGATTCTCCTTCCACCGCGATCACCCGTTTCACATAGCGCCAGCGATCCTTCTGGGGGGGACGAAGGACCACGATTTCCCCGCGCCGGGGCGGCCGCAGCTGATAGACCCACTTCTGGATCAGGAAATACTGGCCCTCGGAGAGGGTGGGGAGCATGCTGACGTCCGTGACCCGGCCGCTGGAGACGACGTACCGCTCGCAGAGGAGAAAGCCGGGGATCGCCAGCACCAGGGCGAGGGCCCATCGCCGGTTGCTCCTGCGCCGCTCTTTCCCCACGTAGCTCCAGTTGAAGAAGGAGCGCTTCTTTCGTTCCTGCCGTTGCGGCATTTTTTGCAGAGCCAGTGTACCACGGCACACGGCTGGCGCCCGGCCAGCCCGCTATGGGAAAATAGGCTCCCTGCAAGATGAAGAAGCTACTGAAGGTTTTGCTCATCCTAGCGGCCCTTGCCATCCTGGGTGTCGCAATCTTCCTGGCGACCTTCGACGCCGACCGGTACCGGCCGCTTCTCGTGCAGAAGCTGGAGGGTGCGCTGGGCCAGCCGGTTCGACTGCAGCGGATCTCCCTCGGGCTGCGGGGCGGGCTGGCCTTTCGGCTTCAGGGCCTCTCGGTTCTGTCAGGGGATTCGGCGCGGCCGCAGCCCGCCCTGGAGGTGCGGCAGGCCAGTGCCGTCGCCAGCTTCCTTCCGCTGCTTCGGGGTCAGCTCCAGATTGGAGCGGTGTCCATCGAGGGGCTCCGTGCCGAGGTTGTCCGGACTGCGGACGGGGGATTCGAGGTGGCCGGCCTGGCACCGCCCAAGGGGAAACCGGCGGGGGCAGTGGGGACCGGACCGGCGGGGAAAGGTGGGACCGGACCGGCTGGGCCGGTTCAGGTGGCGCCCCTCCTCATCGAGCGTCTGGAGGTCAGCGACGGATCGCTGAAGGTGACCGATCTGACCTTCAAACCTCCGCTGGTGGTTCAGCTGGAGGATCTCAATCTCAAGGCGGCGGTGAGCCCAAGCCGCCTGCATCTCAAGCGCCTGACCGGCCGCCTGGAGGACGGGACCTTTTCGCTTGCGGGCACGGTGGAGCAGCCGATGAGTCAGCCGGAGGTGAACCTCCAGGCGAAGGCAGAGCGCATTCCGGTGGGCTCACTCCTTCCCGCGACCGAGCCAGGCGCGCCGCGGCTCCAGGGCCGGCTGTCCGGCGCCTTCGCCGTCGGGATGAAGGGAAAGGATCTGTCGGCGGATGGGCAGGTCCGGCTGGAGGAGGCGCGGCTGGAGAATCTGAACATCCTTCGCGAGCTGTTTGCCCGCCTGACCGTTCTGCCGGGATTGGTGGAGGCGCTGCTGGCCCGGCTGCCGGAATCGTACCGTCAGAAGCTCGAGGAGCGGGATACGGTATTCAAGCCGATTCAGATTCAGATTCGCGCGCAGGGGGAAGAGGTATCGCTGGAGGGGGTCTACGTGGCGACCGATTCCTTCGAGCTGGGCGGTTCGGGGCGGCTCCGGTTGGCGGACAGCGCCCTGGTTTTCCCCGCGCGGATCCGGGTGGAGCCCCAGCTTTCGGCCGCGATGATCCGGTCGGTGGAGGAGCTCAAGTTCCTGGCCGACGACGCCGGGCGGATCGAGCTGCCGATCGTGATTCAGGGGCGGCTGCCTCAGGTGGCGGTTCTGCCGGACCTCGAGTATGTGGCCAGGCAGCTCATCTCCTCGAAGGGGCAGGAGCTCGTGGGGGATCTCTTAAGACGCCTCTTTGACAAGGGGAAGGAGGAGGAAGAAAGACCGTGAAGAAGCCGACCGTTGCGGTGGTCGGGGCGTCGGCCGACCCTTCCAAGTACGGCAACAGGGCGGTCCGCGCCCATCTGGCGCGCGGATACGAGGTCTACCCGGTTCATCCGAAGGAGAAGCGGATCGAGGGGCTTGCGGTGTACCGGTCGGTGCTGGAGATCCCCGTGGATCTGGACCGGATCACGGTGTACCTGCCCCCGGCGGTGGGGATGAGGGTGATCGAGGAGATCGCCCGCAAGGGCTGCAAGGAGCTGTTCCTCAACCCCGGCTCGGAGAGCGAGGAGCTGATCGAGAAGGCACGAGCATTGGGCTTGAACGTCATCGTCGCCTGCAGCATCACCGACCTGAGCCAGCAGCGATGACCCCCCGTTGCTTCTTCTGCGGCCGGCTTTTGGAGGAATCCAAGCCTTCCGGCCGATGGGTTTGCTCCGCCTGCAAGGCCTCCTTCATCGGACGGACCGACCCGGAGGGCTGCGTCATCGCCCTGGAAGTAGAGCAGTGCGGGACGCCGGACTGCTGCCGCGTTTCCAAGTCGCGGAAGGGCAACGAGCCGGTTTCTTGAGTTTGCATGGCGCGGGCGCTGGTGCTGGGAGCAACGGGTCACATCGGCGCCCACGTCGTCCGCGCCCTGCTGGCGGAGGGGCACGCTGTCCGAGCCGCCTACCGGAGCGAGCGGTACCTGCGCGTGCTGGAGGGATTGCCCGTGGAGCGGGTGCGGGTGGACCTGGAGACTCCGGAGGCCCTGCCGCGGGCGGCGGAGGGATGCGATTGGATCTTCCACGCGGCGGGATACTATCCTCCCGCGCGGGAGCGGCGGGATCGCGCGATCCGGAAGGGGCAGGAGTTGACCCGCCGGATCCTGGAGGAGCTCACCCGCGTCAGGCCTCAGCGGGTTGTCTTTACGAGCAGCGCTGGGACGATCCGATCCGTCCCGGACCGGCCCGCGAACGAGTCCGATCCGGAGCCGTGGCCGCTGACCACCTGGAGGAATCTCTACTCCACCGTCAAGATCGCGATGGAGCAGGTGGCGTTCCAGGCCTGCGGGGCGGGGCTGCCGCTGGTGGTGGTCAACCCCAGCCTCTGCATCGGCGAGTACGACGCGCACGCCTTCTCGGGGCGGGCGCTCCTGGCCTTTGCCAAATACCGGGTCCCCTGGACGGTGGAGACGGCCTTCAACGTGGTGTATACCGGGGACGTGGGGATGGGGCACGTGCGGGCGGCCGAGCGGGGCCGGGTCGGAGAGCGGTATCTGCTGACCGGCGAGAACGTCCGGTTGAAGGAGTTTGCCGACCTGGTCTGCCGGGAGGCGGGGACTCCGCCGCCTCGATGGCGGCTCTCGCACCGGTGGGCCTACGCCTTGGCCTGCGGGGTGGAGCTGGCCGCGTGGCTGGCCCGGCGGGATCCGCCGTTTACGCGGGACGAGGTCCGGCGCGTTCGGCAGGGCTACGCGCTGGACGGGACAAAGGCGAAGACGGAGCTGGGGCTCACGCCAACGCCGATTCGGGAGGCGGTGCGCAGGGCAATCGTCTGGTTTCGGAAGGAGGGGATGTTATGAGACGGAGCAGGATCGGAATCGTTGGTGCGCTGATTTTCTTGGCCGGGTGCGCGACGACCGGGCCGCAGTGGGTGACCTTTCCGGACGGCGGCTCGGGCAAGGGAACGACGCTGGAAGCATGGCAGAAGAACCATCCACTGGCGGCCAACCAGGAGATCCGGCTGGATGAGATCTCGCGGGGGGATTCCTCCAGCGCGCACATCGTCCAGGTTCGCAAGGAGGAGCCCCTGCACATCCACCAGAATCACGATGCGGTGGTGGTGATCCTGAAGGGGCGGGGGATCCTGACGCTGGCCAAGCGCCGGCTCGAGGTCAAGCCGGGAGCGATCCTCAGCATCCCGCGCGGGGTGCCGCATTCGTTCGTCAATCAGGGCTCGACCCCCGCGGTCGCCTTCGCCGTCTTCATGCCGGCCTTCGACGGAAAAGACAAGGTTCTCGTCAAGGAATAAGGGGCCTTCTGCGTGGCGGTGACCGGGCAGTCCCCGGACGTTTACCTGGGGACCTCCGGCTTTTCGTTTGACGACTGGGTGGGTGTTGTCTACCCGAAGGCCCTCTCGCGGGCGAGGTGGTTGACCTACTACGAACAGGAGCTGGGATTCAACGCCCTGGAGGTCAACTACACCTACTACCAGATGCCGGCCCAGAGGACAATGGAGGGGCTCGCGCGCAAGACCTCGCAGACCTTCCGCTTCACCGTCAAGACCCACCGGAGCATGACGCACGACGTGCTGCAGCCGGATCGCTCGATCCAGGACAATCCGGGCGCCTTCGAGCAGTTCCGGCAGGGCCTTCAACCGCTGTTGGAATCGGGCAAGTTCGGCTGCGTGCTGGCCCAGTTTCCGTACGGCTTCGCCAACGGCCTGCAGAACCGGGAGTACCTGCTCAAGGTGATCGACCGTCTCAAGGACCTCCACCTGGTCGTGGAGTTCCGGCACAGGAGCTGGGTGGTGCCCGAGATCCTGGATCTCCTCCGCAAGCAGGGGGTCGGCCTGTGCGTCGTGGATGAGCCGGCGCTGCCCAAGCTCATGCCCTGGGTGGGGGAGGCCACCTCGCCGCTCGGCTACGTCCGCTTCCA
>CAYFHV010000072.1:0-8733 GCA_964343105.1 uncultured Planctomycetia bacterium
AACGGCTTCACGCAGGACAATGAATGGGCGAGCGGATTGAACCCCGGCTACGGCCACTTCAGCTCGAACGGGGCGGACCCCGGGATGCGGGTCGTGGACTTGAACGGGGACGGCCGGGCGGACCTGCTGCAGTCCACTAACTGGTACGGGACGAACTACGTCCACGCCTACCTGAACAACGGCCACGGCTTCACCCAGGACGACACCTGGGTGGGGGAGCTAGCCGGGTTCAGCCACTTTCTCTGGACCGGGAGCGACGCCGGCATGCGGCTCGTGGACTTGAATAACGACGGCCGGCAGGACCTGATCCAATCCCTCTGGTGGTACGGAACGGAATACAAGGCCTCCTACCTCAACAACGGCCTAAAGTTCGTCCGGGACGACCGCTGGGTGAGCACGCTCGGGGTCAACGGCCACTTCAGCGGGAACGGAGCGGACTCCGGGATGCGGATCGTGGACTTGAACGCCGACGGAAAGATGGACCTGCTGCAGTCCCTCCACTGGTACGGCACCAACTACCAGCACGCCTACCTGAACACCGGCTCCGGGTACGCTCAGGACGACCGGTGGGTTGCCGGGCTGGGGAGCTTTTTCAGCGTCAACGGCGCGGACTCCGGCATGCGGGCGGCGGACTGGAACGGCGACGGCTGGCAGGATTTCTCCCTCTCCCTCTACTCGAGCTACGGCTGGTACGGCGGCGGGGACGTCCGGAGCACGCACATCAACTCCAACAGCCTCCCGGCCGACCTCGCCCAGCGGGCGCGGGCCTGGAGGGTTTCCTTCATTAAGGATCTGTACCAGACGGTGCTCGGCCGGACGGCCTCGGATGCAGAGGTCGACGCGCGGCTCGGCCAGTGGACCTCCGGGAAACTTAAACCCAGCGACGTCCGGGCCGCTTTCGCCGCCTCGCCCGAGATCCGCCAGGCCGCGGGGCTCACGGTGGCCGGCTACTTCCAGCGGCTGCTTGGCCGGGAACCGACCGCGGCAGAGGCGAAACTCTGGGTGGACAAGCTGCTCAGCCGCCAGGTGACGGTGAAGAACCTGCCGGAAATGATTTTGGCCGACCTCGCCCAGCGGGCGCGGGCTTGGAGGGTTTCCTTCATTAAGGATCTGTACCAGACGATGCTCGGCCGGGGCCCGACGCAGAGCGAGAGCGACCACTGGCTCGGGCTGCTCGCGGGCGGGGAGAAGACGCCCAGCGCCGTGCGGGAGGCGATCGCCGCCGACGCCGAGGCGCAGGGGAATCCCCACTACCGCGAATACGCGATCGGCCGGCTGTACCGGGAACTGCTGCGCCGGGACCCGACCCCCGCCGAGCTGCAACAGGCCCTCCAACAGATCATCGGTGGGATGACCTTGAGCCAGTTCGGGGGCACGCTCCGCGTCACCGACGAGTATCGCCAACTCGGCGGCAAGTTCACGGAGGCGATCGACGGCCTATTCACCGACGCGATTGGGGTGGCCGCTCGGCAGGAGGAGCTGGCCCTCTGGCGCGGGAAGCTGATCGGCCACCCGCCGGTGCAGACTTCCCTGAGCCGATCCGGCCAGGAGCTGCTCTACGACCCCGTCACCACGGCCCTGACGGGCGCCCGGGACATCCCGATCAGTCTGGCCTTTGACCTGAACGGAGACGGGGTGATCGGCAATCCGAAATCCACCTCCGCTGCGGGTGAGCTGGCCCGCGTGGATGGGCAGATCCGGACGCTGAACGGTCAGATCGCCGACCTGGACGGGCTCATCAACCCCCTGCAGGCGCTGGTGGAGCGGTGGGACGGGATCATTGCCGCGCACGCCGGTGGGGACGGCCTCTTCTTCTTCGACCCCGGCCACCCTAACGGCCATGTGATCAACCGGAGGGATCAGGATTCGGCCGGCCAGACGGAGGGGTTGGTGGAGATCAAAGGCCGGCTCCACGACAGCCGGTTCGGGGAAGAGGGGATCCCGGTGGTCTTCCTGGTCCCGAGGTCGGCGATGGGCAACCAGGGAATTCCTCTGGGCGAGGTCTTCACGATGAGGATCCGGGGCAACCCCGGCGACGGGTGGGTGCACGGGTCGGGGCCCAAGGTGAGGCTGCTTCCCGGTTACTGGGTGAAGTGGACCGGTGCGGCGGGCTGCAACGGCGCTCCGTTCTCGGTGCATCCGAGCGTCATTCAGGGTCTGGTGATCAAGCGGAACTTCGATCTGCCGGCGGCCAGGCAGCGGCTGCAGGAGTTGCGCGACCAGCGCGCCGGGTTGGTGAATCAGCGCAACCCGCTTCTGCTCCAGCAGCCGGTTCTTGCGGCCGAGGCGCAGTCGGGGCTGGAGGGGCTCATCCAGCAGAACTCCGCCCTGAAGGGGCAGATCGGCCGGCTCGAGCAGAGGGTGGTTGAGATCGACGCCGTGGTTCCGGAGCTGCAGCGCCGCATCCAGCGGCTTGCGGAGGACATCGAGGCCAACACCTGGACGATCGAGACCTACTGGGTCCAGGTGTACAACGGCTGCTACAGCGAGTGGCAGCAGCGGGCCCGGCGGGTGGTGGACATGTCCCCCGAGAAGGTGGCCCTGCGGAACCGGCTCACCGCCGATAAGGACCAGGCGCAGGCCCAGCTTGACGCGAACATCCGGGAGCGGGCCTCCATCGTGGACCAGCAGCTCCCGCCGCTGCGCGCCCGGCAGCAGTTCGTGGCCGACCGGCTCCGGCAGGCGTCGCTCGAGCACTTCAGCGGGGTGGCCGGCGCGGTCACGATCTCCAGGGACCGGTACGGCAACTTCTCCCAGAACATCGCCAACAACACCTACGTCGTGGTGGGCGGACAGCTCAAGACCTCCACCTCCGCGATCCGAAACCGCCAGAAGACGGTGGACAACAGCGTCACCGCCTCGGTGAGCAACATCGGCCCCGATTACACCGGCACCCCTGGCGTTCCGGACCCGCCGCTTGCCGGGATCTCGCCGGACCATCCGCTGGCCGCCCAGTACCTGGCCAACGGCCTGGCCGGCATCCACTTCCAGGTCCGCCGGGAGCTGGTGCAGCAGATCAACTTCCGGGAGGCGCTGATCGGCCGGAACCTGGACCGGATCCCGGGGCTTCAAGGGCAGATGCAGGGAATCGATCGGGAGGTTGCTCAGATCGACGCGGATGTGGTGAAGATCAACGAACAGCTGGACCGGATCAAGCAAAGCAGCGGCTGCGGCGGCTGCTGCGGCGGCGTGGACCGGGATACGGAGCTGGCCCTCCAGAACCACAAGGGGGCGCTCCTGGAGCGGCGCGGGGGTATCCTGGCGAAGAAGGCGGGATTCCAGAACGAGATCACCCTGATCCGCTGGGCCAACGACCGCTTCCGGGACGAGCAGGAAACCCTCGTCACGCTGGTGGAGCAGGCCGATCAATCGATGCTCGACTTCTTCCCCGGCGAGGGATCCCTGTGGCTGGTGGAGCCGGATCCGCAGGCGCCGGCCCTGTTCCGGGCGAAGGAGAGTCTCATCAACCCGATGACCGGCACCTGGTTCACCGGCATCACCTGGCGGACGCGGGACCTGCCGCTCACCGAGGAGCAGGTGCGCTGGGCGGAGGGGCTCATGCCGGCGGCCCGCTGGACCCAGATCTTCCTCAACGCCGAGCAGAGGGCGATGCTCCCGCCGGGCACCTTCAGCCCGGACGCCAGGCGGTTCATCGGCAAGGCGGGCGTGCTCAGCATCTCCCAGGATGTGAACGGCAACCAGTCGGTCGTCTTCACCGAGACCCAGCGGGCGATCCTGGGGGGTCAGGCCCGGGTGGTCCTGACCCGCTCCTCCAGCGAGGCGATGAATGTGGACGGGCGCCTCAGCTACGAGGTGTACGAGCGGGAGGACAGCTACGCGCTCGGCCGCACCACGACCGGCCTGGCGGCGGGCCTGCAGGACTTCTCCCGGGCCCGGGTGATCCGGCCGCAGCTCAACCTCACCAACGTCTTCGGCCAGTGGGGCGGCACCCAGCAGGTCGGGATGGTGGCGATCTCCGAGGGGCCGCAGGGCAGCGCTCTCATCTACCGGGCGGATGTGGAGGAGCCGGGCAACTACAACTTCACGGTCACGGCCCGCCGGTTCACCGACCCGGATTCCGGCCCGGTCCCGGACGGGACCACGCACTTTGAGCTGGCCGTTGTCGTGGACGGGGTGGAGCGGGGGGTGTTGCGGATCCCGGTGAGCGATGCCGGCGCCGGCGAGGAGCTGTCCATCATGCTGGAAGGACTCTCCATCGGCCAGCACGAGATCCGGCTGGTCTGGAGGAACTTCGATTCCCGCCTGCAGCTCCAGGTTCTGGGGGCGGTTTTGGACCAGGACGACCCCATCTCCCCGCCGGTCTCTGCCGAGGGGACCGACTTGAGCTGGCTCAACACGCCGGTGGATGGAGTCCTCATCCTGGTCCGCTCGCGCCAGCCGATGGTGACCCGCAGCTTCACCGTGGACGACCGGGGCAACATCCACCTGGGGGTGAACGGCCGGCGGACGTACCTCCTCTTCCGCGGGATGCCCTTCGTCAACACGGTCGAGAACCAGACCGTTTCCCAGGGCTCCTTAAGGCCGGCCGACTCCCACCGGGTGGAGGCGCGGACGTTCGTGGACTACAACTACGACTTCGAGGATCCCGACTCCCTCGATCCGAGAGGGCATCTCCAGGCCGAGGCGGGTACCTCGACCACCGAGACGCTGGAGATCGGATACGACGGGACGCGCAAGCGCAGCAGCAGCACCCAGCGCCTCATCGCGGTGAACGGCCAGGCCCGCCCGGCCGGTTCCACGGTCAGCTCGATCTCCGACACGCCGGACCTCGCCCATGAGGAGACGCAGATCTTCCTCACCTACCGCTACTCCGCGGGCGGGGAGGGACGGGACGAGCTCCTCGCGCGCCACGCGATCGGGTATCTCACCCGGGACTTCAGCGCGATTGATCCCACCTATCTGGGCGAGAACAGCGAGTTCCTGCCCGGCCTGCTCATCGAGGTGACCGGCCACGGGATCCTCGGGGACGTGAACGGCGACGGCCGGGGCTCGAACAACAACCTCGGCGAGGCGCTGGTGGGTGTGATCCGGGAGGAGATCTTCTCCATCCAGGGCGGCCGGGAGCTCCTGGGCTATGCCACCCAGGAGCGGGTGGTCACCAACCTCACCACCGGCAAGATCAAGGTGATGGCGATCGACTGGTGGGCCGGGACCGGCCCGACGGCGGAGGACCGGCTGGGGGTCCGCGGCTGGCCCGATGCATACGACACCCGCGGCCGGCAGATCCTCTTCCACATGGTCACCACGGAGATCTACGATCCGACGATGGATTCCCGCTCCACCCTCATCGACGGCGGCCGCTCCGCCCGCGTGACCACCGTGGACTGGCAGGCGGGGCCGGTAACCATCAACCAGGAGACGATGGAGCCGATCCGGCTGGCCGGGCCGGCCTACGTGGGCCCGACGGAGCAGACGCTCGGCTTCAGCCAGACCTCCCGCGTCCAGTCCACCTTCCACCGGGAGGAGTACGGCACCACCCAGCAGCCGGGAGCCCACGCCGAGACCGACATCACCCGCACCCAGCGTGTGGCGTTCACCGACTACTGGAGCTGGGCGGACTACGACGCCCGCCTGAACGACGCGGACCCGAACAACGATCTCCATCCCAACGAGATCGGCCGGGTCCGGAACACGGACGAATGGGTGAACAACTCCGACAAGCCGGGCCTCTGGACCCTCCAGCGCCTGCTGGAGATCCGCTACGATCCGCGCGGGTTCCGGGACGGCTACAACTTCGTCACCCGGGAGCACTTCTTCCTGGTGGACGGCGAGCAGTACACCAACCGGCCCAGTAACGACCCGAACAGCTGGACCCTCACCACCTACCACGGCCGGACCGGGCGGGAGATGAACCAGGACGGCACGCCCCACCTCCACACGCTGGAGGGGATCCGGCAGTTCACCTACTACGACCTCGCCGGCAACATCCTGGCCAGCCGGGAGCGGATCACCCATGACAGCGACCTGAGGCCCGACTGGTACGTCGGCTACCGCCTGACCCGGACGATCCTCATGCAGCTGGATCCCCACGGCCGGGTGGTGGACCAGGACGTCACCGAGAACCGGATCTACGAGTGGCGGGGGCAGGTGGACCGGGGCAAGGGCGGCTGCGGTGGATGCAGCCGGCAGAGCCACCCGCACGACGCCCACGGGCCGCGCGACGAGACCCGGAACACCCACCGGTGGGGCATCGAATACATGGGGCTCACCGATCAGGAGCTCTTCTACCGCGAGGACACCGATCCCTTCCCGGACGAGGATGCGCGCGCCTCCACCTTCCTGTTCGGCGTGGGCCCGCTCCAGGCCGGCAACCAGCGGATCACCACGACCGGCATGGGAACGGAGGGACAGAACGCCCGCTGGGCCCCGATCTACAATTCCAAAGGGCAGCCGGTCCTGTACGGGACCCGCGAGTACGGGCGGACCCGCACGCCGGACCTGGCCTCCGCGCCCCACAAGGACAATGACCTGGGCTGGGTCTCCTCCTTCCGCCTGAACTACGGGGGCAACCACCCCGGCTTCGGCGGGTGCGGTGGATGCGGAGGGATCGGCGACCTGAATGTCACCCTCGGGCCGCAGCACTATGTCCCGTACGACGCCTTCGGCAACCCCCTGACCGCGAACGGCCGGATCACCGGTCCGAACAGCGTGGACGGCAAGGAGTGGCGCCTGAGCGGCACCAAGTATGACGAGTCCGGCCGCCGGCAGACCGCCTCCTACGACTACAACGAGCACAAGGGGAGGGGCTCCTCCGCGCCCACCAACATGGTCAAGACCGTCACCGTGACCGACGCCGGCGGCAAGGTGATCGACAAGCATGTGGACAAGAAGATGTCCGGCGGGTTCAGCTTCACCTTCACCGGCATCATCGTCTCCTTGATCGCCGCGATCATCGCGGTCCTCATCATCCAAGCCCTCTTCTCCTGGCTGCCGCTCGTCCTGCAGGTCCTCCTGTCCAGCGTCATCGCCAACGTGCTGACCAGTCTCGTCATGGGCCAGGATCCCCTGCAGGGCCTGATCGGCGTCTTCGTCGGCTTCATCTTCTCCTTCATCGGCGGCATGATCGGCCAGCTCTTCGGGCTGGGCGGGGCCGCGGGCGGCTTGAGCGCCCTGGGGATCGGCCCCACCGGCGCGGTCGCGTCGGTGAGCAAGGTGGTGAACGGCCAGCTCGTCCTCTCCATCAACCTGGTGGAGATCGCCAAGTACATCATCAAGTCGGCGATCTTCCAGGGGATCAACCTCATCGCCCAGCAGCAGGACGACGACGGGGCCACCTTCCTCGGGATGTTCCTGGCCGTCTTCCTCTCGAGTCTGGTGGACATGGCCTTCTCCGGATCGTTCAACCTGGCGATCCTCTTCTTCAACGTCTTCGCCGGCCTCTTCATGGGGGCGGCGGCGGTGCTGTCCAAGAAGGCCTCCGACGAGGGGAACGCGTATCTGGCGGCCCTCATCTTCGCGGTCGCCGAAGGGACCCTGGGCATCCTCTGGAAGATCTACTCCGCCCTCTTCCTGGGCGGGGGCGGGGGAGGCGGCGGGCCCTCCCCGAACGAGCAGGCCGAGGCGCAGGCGAGCTGGAACAGCTACTGGACGCCGGGCGAGCTCAACCGCCGGATTCAAGCGGCTCAGGCGGCCGGCAACACAGCCCAGGTGGCGGAGTACCAGGGCCTTCTCAATCAACTGGAGAATTACCGCAGAGACTTCCCGCTCACTCCAGAGGGTCGGCGCTGGCAGACGACCCTGAACGGCAACACGGCCGAGATCCCGCTCGACCGGTTCGTCCTAGACAGAAACGGCTCTCACTTCCGGATCCTGGCGGCCGGCAGCAGGGCCGATGACCCCTTCTCGCTCCACAGGGCGCTCCAGGAGAGCGTGTACATCCCGCTGCACGAGGGCAGGCTCATGACCGACTACGCCACCCTGGACAGCCGGGATCCGAACCGGATTACCCGGTTCGGCCAGCAGTTCAGATTCCCCATCCGGGCCGACCGAATCCCGGGCACCGATGACCTTATGGTGTACATTGGGGGCTTTCGCCTGCGGACTTCCGGCCCCATCAGTCTGGGCTTGAGCCCCCGGTCGAGTACGGGCCTGTTCGATCTGACCGTGACCGGGACGTTTACCGGGACGTTTCGGGTGAGCGGTACCGCGGGTCAGCCGGATCAGCAGGAGACGCTGACGGCCCGGATGATCATCCGCTTCAGCCAGACGCCGAACGGCGAAGTCGTCCTCGCGCCCGGCTCGGCGGCCGGCGAGATTCTTCCCAACCAACAGCCCGGCCGGAGCTTCCGCGTGGAGGGGACGCTGAATGAGCTCAGCTTGACGCCTGCCACTGAGCAGGATCTCCGGCGGGCGCAGGACATGGCCTTCCTGCAGCGGCACGGGCTCGACCCGTACCTGGTTGATAACCCCCAGATCCGGATCCGGGGTGGTCGTAGTCTTAGTAGGGAGGCTGCGGAGGAGCTCGGGGGCGGTGGCGTGGACAGAACGGCCAACGCCATGAGCATCGAGTTGGGCTGGAACGGGGGCACGCTCTCCTTGCAGCGGGACCAGCTCTTCCTTGAGTTGGCCCGGATCGCGGCGGGCCTGCCGCCGGGGGCCAGCGTCGACGTGAATCTGCCCGCTGGGACGGACAGCCGCGCCCCCGAGCTGACCTTCAGGAGCCAGAACGGGATCCTGACCGCGCTTCACCAGCGGATCGATACCCGGACCGGC
>CAYFHV010000073.1:0-5537 GCA_964343105.1 uncultured Planctomycetia bacterium
TGGTCGAGTTCATGCGGGGCTTCGCCGAGTCGGTGGCGGGATCTCCCGCTCCGTGACGATCCCCTCTCCGGTGGTCGCCGAGGGCATCCTAAGCCGTCTTGGCGACGGCTCACGCACACCCGGCTGGCAGGTGGTATAATTGAGTAGCGAGGAGGGCAAGATGGATTACCGACATATCATCACGATTGATCCAGGCAAATGTGGCGGGAAACCATGCATTCGTGGCATGCGGATCACGGTTTATGATGTCCTGGATTACCTGGCCTCTGGGATGTCTGAAGATCAGATTCTGCGGGACTTCCCAGATTTGACGCGGGACGATCTCCATGCCTGCCTGGCGTTTGCGGCGGACCGGGAGCGTAAGTTGATCTCCGTTCCTCCTTCGTGAAGCTGCTTTTCGACCACAACCTCTCCTACCGGCTTGTTGCAGCTCTGCGCGACCTTTACCCTGACTCAGTTCATGTCAGGGAGGTTGAGTTGCAGACGGCGGATGACGAAGTGGTGTGGGACTATGCCCGCGACCACGGTTTTGTGATCGTGTCCAAGGATGCGGAATTTCATCAGCGCAGCCTCGTCCTCGGCGCCCCTCCCAAATTCGTCTGGATTCGCCTTGGGAACTGCTCAACGGATGAGATCCTCGCCCTATTGCGGGCACATCATGCCGATCTGCTGGCGTTCGAAAGAACCCAGAACGTTGCATTTCTGGCCCTCGGGTAATTTTGGAGCGCCTGCCGCTGGCAGGGCTCGATCGGGCCAGGTGATATAAACTTAGCCCATCCAGGAGCACCGAAGCCAGGTAAACTTTTACCCCACTTTACCGGATGGATCGGGTATATTTGGTGTGAATCCCACGAAAGGGCACACCCGCTGAAAAGCGGGGTCGCAAAGCCAACGGTCCGCCAACGTTCTTTTGGCGGAGGCCGGGTTGCCGAGGGGAGAACGGCGATCCGGCTGTTTCATTTCTGGCATAGACCAGCCGCAATCGCAGGTAAGCAACCGTAAGGGAATCTTGAAACCTATGAAGCCAGCTCCCCGAATTATAGCGTTTCTGTTGACTTTGACCCTCTGTCTGCCAAACTCCGCTTTAGCCCTGCGGGGCCAACAGCAGGAAGATCCCTCTCAGCTCGCCGGTCTCGAGGAGGCTCTTAAAGACCCAGCCAAGGTTCTCCGCCGACTGGCCCAGCTCATTACGCTTGCTCCATCTCAAACTACCGAAACCTCGTTTCCCAATGTTCGCTCGGAACAACCATATGCAATCGAACGTGCTGGCATGGAGGAAACCCCTTCCAAGGAGGAGATTCAAAAGATCCGTTTGGGTCTGCTTTCTGGAGACCCGGAGAATGTCCAAGTCGTTGCGATCGCAGCCCAACGTTTGTTTGCTTCACCTCAGACCGTTTCCCTCGTACCGGTAAATGAATGGGAGCCGATCGTCGAGGCGCTCTTAAACAAGAGTGCCGCACATTGGGAAAATGTCGGGGCTTGGCTAGATCTCTGGGGCCCTAATGGAGAGCCGCTCACCCCCGAGGAGATTCGGTCCATACGACGGCTCCTGTATAAGGCGCTCAGGGAGGTGGAAAGATATCCGATTTTCCACGATGTCATTGCTAAGAAGCTGTCCGTCGAGGGGGGGCCTGAGATGGTGGAGCGTATGGAGAGACTCTTGGTTGGCCTTGCCGAGCAGCGGCTTTTTCCCCAGGTTTTGGCTGACCAGGTGCCGGTGTTGGGGCGCTATCTCCGCGAATCCTTAGAAGATAATATTTTGCCATTCGTGGATGACCTGACGTCGAAGGGCCATCTTACTGATGGCGATTTTGAGTCCATCGGTTTGGCGGGCGACTACCAAAGGAGGTTAGAGGAGGCCAGGGCACACATCGTTCGAATCTTGGCTGCTTTTGCGGAGCACGATATCGCCAAGCAAGATGTTGAGACGGTGATCGGTCCGCTAGTGAGTCCCCTCGTGGACGAACTGATCAGTTATGGGAATCAAATCAACCTGAACCTTCCCCCAGCGGTCACGAACCTAAATGAGATTGTGCGGGTTGGTCTTGCCGCTAAGGCGGTGGTCGATGAGATCACTAGACTGGTCGGTTACCAGCACTCTCGGGTTCCTATCATCGCTATATCTGCCCGCAGCATTGTCCGCGCCGCTTCGCTTCAGAAAAGCTACCATCCTGCCTTTCGAGATGCAGGTTTGACCCCTGAGGATTTGGGTATGGATTACCCCAGCGGCACCGATTGGTCTGATCTAGAAGGTGAAGCTGGTAGTGGCCTGGAGGAAACGCGTTATCTCAGCGAAGACGCGGAAAGGAGTCGTCGGTTGCTCGATCAGGTCCTTGCAGGAAAGATGGATCGTCACGCGTTCCTTGGAGCGATTCTGAACCAGTTCTTTAGTTGGTCCACTCGTCCTATCCCGAGGGGCCTGATCCAGTCGGGTGAATATCGTGCTGGTTTCCGGAGAGTGAAAGAAGTCACAGAAGAAATGTTCCCTATCCGTGCAGTCAGCGAGAACCTCATCCAGCATTCCATATCGAAGGAGGGAGGGGACGAGCAGGGACGTGCGCCCAGAGGAGAACTTGCGCGCCAACTTGTGGAATTTTTTTCAAGCTTTTCAAAAGGAACCCCTGGGCATCCTTTACTTAGCTATGTCGGACAACAAGCGGCGGTGGGAGAGATGGACGCTCTAGAGTGGGCAGCAATCTACTATGAGATCATTCGGGTTGCAACGGGAGAGCGCGACGCGTTTGAGGGAATAAAGAGGCAAGCGAATGACACCGCATTGAAGATATTGCCGTTGCTAGAGGCAAAGATTAAAAGATCAGCCCCAGATCCACTTTTGGCTGCCATTCAGGCAGGGATTATCGGCAATGTTTTGGACAAGGGAGTTATCTCTCAGCCCGATTTGGAAGAGGTCATTCATACCTTCGAGAAGGAGATCCTGGAGGCGATTGACACAGGCCCAGCGTGGTTTACTCAAGCACAATATAGTGAACTTACGAGGCAACTGGGGCTACCTGGCAAGGACAGCAAGCAAATCCTGTTTCTCACGGACAACGCTGGTGAGGTAGTTTTTGATCTCTTGTTCATCAAGCAACTACTCACTCATGGGCATCGGGTAACGCTGGTCGGCCGGGGGCAACCAGCGGTAAACGATATGACAAAGAAGGACTTGGAGGAATTGCTAAAACGGAATGAGGTCGCCCAGTACTTTCAAGGAATAGTGGACTGGAGGGAAAGACTCTCCGTTATCTCAAGCGGATCCGGTTTGGCTGGAACGAACCTGCGCGAAGCCACACCTGAGTTCTTACAAGCATGGTTAGACTCCGACATTCGCATCGCCAAAGGCCAAGGAAACTTTGAGACGCTGAGCAACAATGTCCTGACCAGAGACATCTTTTACCTCTTCCTCGCGAAAGAGTCGAGGATGATCCTGGATCGCTTTGAGCGGGGCTCAAGGATTATTTTGCACAAGCCTGCTGGGCCGGCAGCTCAGCTCGCTGGTTTGGAGGAGAAGGGGGAAACTAAGCTGAGAACCCTGAGAGACCAGATTAATCTGCTCCCAGAGGCGCAGACAGAGCAGGCGAGTGTTGGAGTGATTGCCGGTCCAGCCGATCCGCGTGGATGGGCTTACGGGGTTGCACTGCTCAAACGGGCCCGGACGGCTACCCGAGGCGTGATTCCGGTGGTTTTCTTAGTGGAAGATGAGGACGACGTTAGCTTCCTCCGCTCGTTAGGGGTCAGCCCGGAATTGGTCTTTCGGATCGGCTCTGCCGAGTATCCCACACGGGAGGTAGCCCTGCGAGAGGCAATGGACTACCTCCATCGGGGTTTGGAGATTCCCATCTCCAGTATCATCGAGTTGGGTGTTTCCGAAGAAATCTCTCCCGTTGTGGAGCAAGTCCTATTGAATTTGTTCGGCATCCGGCTGGATGCCCAAGCGGCGGTCCAGTGGAAAGAAGTGATCGACGCCGTCGTTTACACCTTCCGCCAGGCGTAATTTCGTCCATTCCTCCACATTGTTCTTTGCAGCGCCACCCCATAGTGCCGTTTACCACCCGGACGTACCTCAAAATATTGTTGACAGGATCGGTAGGCGTGCTATGATTGCGTTGATGTAGCATGATTACGCGTATCGGTTCAGAATCGGAACGCACCTATCTTGATCCGGAGGTGCAGGAGCTGCTTCCTCGGAGGGAGGAGCTGCTGTCTCCGAAGGAGGTGATCGAGCGGTGTGAGAAACTCCAGATACCGGTGGCCCTGCGGACGTTGCAGCTTTGGGTACGTGAAGGGCTCGTGACTCCACCCACCAGGATCGGCAGGCAAGCCCTCTACAAGCCCGAGACGGTGGAGGAGATCGCCTTTATCTATCTTGGCCGGGCCAAGCTCGGATGCCGGAAGGAGGAGATCGGCCGCCTGATGGGCCGGTATCCCACGCCGCAGCGGCGCAAGGGGATGCTCCTGGCGCTGGAGAGGGCTCTCAAAGATATGTCCGAGAGGGTTTCGGCGCTGGAGCGGAGCACATCATCGCAGCAGGGCAGGTGGAAGAAAAGGGTGATGATTCAGGCGCTTAAGAATCTGTTCTTGAAAACGGCTGAGGTGTCCACCAGGAGGGTCACCATTGCCGATATCGCCCGGGAGGCGGAGAGGATGCAGCGGAAGCAGGGACCGTCAGCCAAAGATGGCCGGTAGGTCGGCATGGGATGGCCGCTTTTTTATTGGCTCAATATACGCAAACACGCAATAAGAGGTTAAACATGCGCAAATACAATTGGAGATCGTCTACGCGGTGGTTCTTGAGCATCGGGGATGTCATGCGCAGTTGCGGGATATCCCGGTCGAGCCTGATTCGCCTGGAGCAGAGAGGGCTAATCGTTCCTCACAGGATTGCCCACAACGGCCGGCGATATTACACCGTGGAAGATGTGGAGCGGATCAATCAGCTTCGGACGCCGAAGCTCCCGCTTAAGAAACGCAGGCGCCGGGGGGCGTTCAGTGTCCCGTGAGCGGGAAACCCACTGGTCCAAGCTGTTCCACATTGTCGTGGACAGCGGCGTGTGGGCCGCCTTGTCGCCCAAGGCCAGGGCGGTCTACGGCGTCCTCCTTCGGCATACGGACGATGCGACGCGGGTCTGCTGGCCGAGCAACGTCCTTATCGCCCAGGAGGCAGGGATTCACCCGAATCTGGTTCCGAGAGCGACCGAGGAACTTGTGCAGCGCCACCTCGTCAAAAAGTGGCGGAAGGATCGGAAGAACTTCTACCACCTGTACCCCAAGGAGAAGTTGGAGGGCTCACTCCCAGGAAAGATGGAGATAAGCACCCCTCCACAAAAGATGGGATCAAGTCCCCTTGAGCGGGGCAGGGATGCCGAGGGGCGGTTCACCAGGCCATCTTTTGTGGGCAAACCGGCCCCCGTTTCGATGGATGAACGGCTCCCATCCTCTGTGGACCCTGTACCCCCATCAGGCGTGGACGCAAAGAAGAATCCTTTAAGAAGAAGCAGTAAAGAGGGGTTTTTGAAGGAACCGGCTGGCTCGGCTTA
>CAYFHV010000073.1:5547-8556 GCA_964343105.1 uncultured Planctomycetia bacterium
TTTGTCAGGAGCCAAAGCCTCACCAGCCCTTGAAGCAGGGAAAGACGAGACCAACCATACCAAGTGGCTTATCCAGGACAAGCTGCCCGCGCATTCCTTTCATTATCAGCAGCGTCAGTCCAGGGCGTTTGACAGGCCCACACCGGAGCTTTTGACATGGCTGCGGAGATACGTCCGATTGACCGAGGAGGAGATCAAGGTAGTTTTTGCCTTGGAGTATCCGAACTGGAAACGAGAGGGCCGTGATCAAAATCAGTTTTGAACGGACTCTGACAAACACTGACATTTTCAGCTTCAGAATCCAGAGGAGGGGATCACGATGAGACAGAGCAAGGCAGTCCTTCAAGGGGGATCTCCCCGGGCGATTCTGTACGCCCGGTGCAGCACGGACGAGGACCGGCAGGACGTGGAGGTTCAGCTTCAGGAGCTGCGCAGGTACGCGACCGCTCACGGCTGGGCCTTCGATGAGGCCAACGAGTACGACAGCGGATTCAATGGCGTCCAGGAGAAGCTGCAAACCATCCTGGAGGCGGTCCGGCGCAAGCGGTACGGCGTCCTGCTCGTTTACAGCCTGGATCGGTTCAGCCGGCAGATGCCCAGCAAAACCAACCGGCTGCTGGATGAAATCGTGGAAGGGGCAGGGTGCCGGTTTATTTCTCTGGCGGACGGGATTGACAGCCAGGATGAGATCCGCTGGAACATCTTGAGGCCGATCATGGCCTACTACGCCAACCTGTTCTCCCGGGTCCTCGGGGAAAAGATCCGAGCCGGCATCCGGCGCAAGAGGGCGAAGGGGGAGTACCGGGGCGGCAGACCCAAGAAGGAAGTGGACTTGAGCCGTCTGAAGCAGGTTCACGACCTGTGCAGGAAGACGGGAGAAGGTTGGCGACGGATCGCCCTGGTCTACAACCAGTCCCTTCCCAAGAGGGCGCACATCAGCCCCGCCACTGCCAGGAGGGTGTTTCAAAAACTCTCTGAAGATTCCGTAGGGGAGGAAGCGGAAAAAACAGGGTGATCCAGAATCAGGTGATTTTGAAGCAGCTTTAGATTTTCAATGAGGGGGATCGCGGTGAAAGCGTTGAGCGCCCGGAAAAGTTTGATCGAGAGAAGTCCTTCTGCTCAGGCCGTGGACGATCACGGAGGGCGCCAAGAGGGACAGATGGAGTCCCAGGCCAGACTGCGCAGGGTGCTGGCTCTGCTTCTGGAAGTGGACCTGGAGCGGATGGGCGCTCTATTTGAGCAAAGGGCACGGCAGGAAAAATCCGGCAGTGGCCCCTGACGCCGTATAATAGATTCACAGACGATGAGTGCAGCATGAGAGTCGCGCTTTACATTCGGGTGAGCACGCGGGAGCAAGTAGAAGGGTACTCCCTGGAAAACCAGAAGGATTTTCTGATCCCGTACGCCCATCGGAACGGCTGGAAGATCGTCGGCCCGCCAGGTGAGGAGATCTACGCAGATGAGGGGGTCTCCGCCAGCACCACGGAACGGCCGGCATTTCAGCGGTTGCTGCGGGATGCGAAGGCACGGCGTTTCGATCTGATCCTGGTTCACAAGCTCGACCGGTTTTGCAGAAGCCAGCGGGACCTTTTGAACGTCGTCACGGAGCTTGAGTCGTTCAAGGTTGGTTTCAAGTCTGCCACCGAGGATTTCGATACGACCACCAGCTCGGGCCGGCTCATGTTGCAGTTGCTGGGGAGCTTCGCCGAATTTGAGAGGAACCGTCTAGCCGAGAGGGTGGTCCCCGGGACGATCAAGAGCGTTCAGGCCGGCAATTGGCACGGCGCCCGGTTCGCCCCTTACGGGTACCGGTACGACAGGGAGAAGAAACTGCTGGAAGTGGCCCCGGAGGAGGCCGCAAGGGTCAAGGAGATCCTTGCGCTGTACCTGTCCGGCTTCTCCACCCAGCGGATCGCCGGGGAGCTGGGGCGGAAAGGGTGGCTGACCAGAACCGGCAAGCCGTTCATGAGCTACTTCATCGGCGGGATCTTGAAGAACCCCCTCTACACCGGCTTGGTTTGTTGGAACCTGCGCCATTATGACCGGAGCCAGAAGACCTCCGGCGGAAAAGGATACCGGTTTGTGAGGAACGATCCCTCCAAGGTGGTGGTTGCCAAGGGCAAGCATACGCCGATCATTTCGCAAGAGGAGTTTGACGAGGTTCAGCGGCGGATGGCCCTGCATCGGCACGGCGGGGTCTGCCGAACCTCCAGCAAGGAGTATCCCCTCTCCGGCATCCTATTTTGCGGCCAGTGCGGTTACAAGTTCCTGGCCTCCAGCGGCACCTCGAATCACAAGCTCAAGTGGCGGACCCGCTATTACCGTTGCACGGCGCGGCAGACGCTCGATCTGTACTGCCCGAATCCGGCGGTCAAGGCCGATCTCCTGGAGCCGCAGGTCTACGCCGTCATGGAGCGGCTCCTGGCGCATCCCGCCATCCGTTCCGGCCGGCTCGACCAGTTGACGAAGCACAAGGCGGCCTTCCCGAGCGAGAAGCTGGAAACGGAATACGCAGAGTTCAAGACCCGCCTGAAGCAGAATTTCTCGGAGCAGGATCGTCTCGCCAAAGCGTACTCGAAGGGGCAGTTGGCAGAGGAGGTGTACGGGGACAACTGCATCACGCTGCGCGCCGAGGAGACCCGGCTGAAGCGGCAGATTGCGGCCCTTGAGCTTCAGTTGGTGGAGCGGGAGCGCTCGATGGAGTACTTGAAGCTGATGCGGCGTGTAGTGGATAATTTCGATGGCACGAAACAGGGATTGGACATCATCCGCAAAAAACAGCTTCTCAAGCTGATCTTCAGGCGGGTCGTCGTCCAGGAGAGGGCCGTCCAGAGCTTTGAACTCTACGAGCCGTTCAAGACGATGTACGCCGAGGTGATTGCCCAACGTAACCCCCAACGAAAGGAGGAGTTATCGCCGACATGCTCCGACGCGTGTATGTCTGTACCTACGGCTGTCAAATGAATGTGAGGGATTTGGAGGGATGATCGGTATGGGAACTCTCAGTGG
>CAYFHV010000074.1:0-8354 GCA_964343105.1 uncultured Planctomycetia bacterium
ACGGGACCGCAACACTGACGGGGCGGAGGTTCCGGGAGCTTCTGGGCGCCAACCGCCTGCGGAGTCTGAACTTCACCGTCTCCGTTGAGCGCGGGCAGGTGCGCATGGCCGGGCGGGGATGGGGGCACGGGGTCGGTTTCTGCCAGTGGGGCGCCTATGGGATGGCCCGGAAGGGGAAGAAGATGGAGGCGATCCTTTCGTTCTACTTTCCGGGGGCCCAGCGGAGGGCCTTGAAAGGGCTTCCGGGCTTTAGTTAGTAGTTATTAATGTTAGTATAACCCTTGATTCCAACGTCATGTGTCAGGTAAACTTAACGGTGTGAAAGCCCAAGAGACCCTCAAGGTGCCTTTTCTTTTGCGGCGATTGGCGGCCCTTTTATTAACCCTCGCGCTCGCCGCGCCTTCCAACGCCCACGCCCTGCGCCCCGCCAGCGTGGAAGGGGCCGGCCTGGAGGAGCTTAAGCGCAAGCTCTTCCCCTCCGCCGGGGTGGAAGAACAGATTCGGCCGTTCAGTAGGGCCCAGGCGGCCCGACTTGTCCGGCGAGGAATCTTTGGCCGAGATCCGGCTGCTTGGGACACGGTTTCTCCGAAGGCAGCAAGAGACATTGTCCGATGGCTCGGATGGTCTACCGCTCCAGAAACCTATTGGGAAAAAATCGGAGAAATCGAGGAGTTGGTTCGCCAGGCCGGAGAATTGGATCAGGTGGTCTTGATAGGCAGCGGCGGCTCCTTATGGGGCGCGCTGACGCTGACCCGCTTGTCGCCGCGCCTTCCGGGCTCACCGGAATTGATCGGTTTGGACCTCACGGATCCATCTGCGATTGAGCGGGTGGAGAAGATTATCTCGGGTGACTTTTCCCGCACGCTGTTCGTGGTGTCTTCCAAATCGGGCACAACCCCCGAGACCACCCATTTGCACGGCCATTTTCGAGCCCTTTTGGAGCGATTTTATTCCGGAACGTCAAATCCCCGCCGCAGCGCCTCCCGGCACTTTGTGGCCATCACCGATCCCGAGCGCTCGATCGAGGGTTTCGGGGAAGAAGATTTTCTCAAGGTTTTCCACAACGACCCTGAAATCGGAGGGCGTTTCTCATCCCTATCCTATTTTGGTTTAGTGCCAGCCGCGCTTTCCGGCGTGGACATACGGGCTGCGCTGGAACCGGCGGTGAAACTCCAGCGGCAGTTTCAGACCCGGCCTGAATCTCTGCAGCCCGTCTTCTCGCTGGTTCAAGTGCTTCTTAAACAGCTGAGGCAAGGAAGAGACAAATGGACGGTCCGGATCGATCCGAAGTGGGGAAGCTTGGGCCCGTGGCTTCAGCAGTTGCTCAACGAGAGTTTGGGTAAACGGAAGAAAGCCCCCATTTTGATGGCGGAGGAGGCCGATGAGCTGGTTCCGGAGCCGGATATCCAGACGCGCGATGGATACCGAATTGACCTGCAGGAGGCGAAAGGGAGATCGGCTCGGCTTGTTTCCAAGCGCTCAAGATTGATTTGGAAGCTCAAAGGGTCCGTAGCCCAAAATCTGTATGAACTGGAGATGGCGATTCCCTTGGCAGCCTACTTCTTGGGGGTTCATCCTTTCGATCAGCCGGGCGTGGAAAGAAGCAAAGAGATCGCGCGAGAGATTCTCGCTCAACCCGCTCTCTTGGAAGGCTTTAAGCCAGTCGGGGATTTTGGAGCGGCCCGGTTTCATTTCAGTCAACCCGCGAAAAGGTTTTTGTCCCAGAATGGCTACGAAGATTGGCTCGACCAGATCAGCCCCCCCGATTATTTGGCGATTCTGGCCTACACGTTTGACGAAATGGCGCACCCTAAGCCGGACCTCACTCTGGACCGGGTGTTCCGGGAGATTCGTCTGCGGATGAAGAGAGACCGCGGGATCGCCACGTTGACAGGAGTCGGCACCCGTTTCCAGCACTCTGATCTTCAAGCGCTGGTGACCAAGAAGGGGGTGTGGCCGATGTTGTTAACCTTTGACAGCCGACAGGATATTCGAGTCACCGGGAAGCCTTACACATTCGCCCAGTTTACGAAGTCGCAGGCGATGGCACAGTTCCGGCGCTTTGAGCAACTGGGCATTCCTGCCCTCTGGATTGAGCTACCGGCTTCCTACCGAGAGGACCCATCGATGTTGTTGGCGTTATTCCCAAGCGTTTCCTCAGTCGGCATGGAAGGGCAATCTGTCCAAGTGGCCCGTGAAGCCGGAGCTTCGAACCGACTGCTTTCCTACGCGCACATGGATGCCGAAAAATTCAAGCAAATGCTGGAACGCCTCTTGAATCGCCCGCTGGCCACCTCTGAGCGGGAACAGGCGAAAGAATTCATTCAGGCAATGTCTCAGATCCGAGAGAAAGTCCCCGTGGCGAAGGAGATGAACGAAATGCTGGATGGCGTCGGGTATCCCGACTGCTGCGTCCGGACCACGAAGATGGCCATCGAATTTTTGGATCAGGCAGGGATCCTTTATAGATTCCTCGATAAGAACTCGTTCATCGTGGATGAAACGTCTAATTCTCTGTATCCGTTCAACCTAAATGTCAAAGACTTCTGGTGGGGTTTCGAAGAGGGGGATGTGCCGATCCACTTTTATCTGGTCATTCGGTTTTTGGAAATTCCACTCATTCTAGAGCTCTCCGGAGACCAATTTCTTAAGGAGCCCGGTAAAAAGGGCCGGTTTGTAGACACAGGGATCATCCTGATCCCTGTGGCGGAACTTAAAGACCAAGATTGGCCCTATGTGGGAGGGAATACCATCGTACCTCCTGAACTCCGGCTGGCTCTCCAAAAGCTGGTGGGAGGGAATGAGACGTTGCTCCGGCGCCTGATTGGTGGCCGGGCAACGCCAGAAGTGACAGAAGAGATGGGAATTCTGAAAGCTTCGGATTTGACGGGCACGATTTCCGCCAAAGTGTTCAGTCTTCTGCCTGAGATTCTGAACATTGGACAGGGTTTGGGGGATGGTCCCGATCGGCTTGAAGTCACGCTCAGCGATGATTCGTCGGGCCGCGGCTGGGGGCCAATGGAGACTATCGATGTTGGAAAGATCTCTGAACTGCAACGAAGCACTCCGGAATCATGGGGACCAAGGGTCCAAGAAAAACTGAACAAGGAACAGGGCATCGGGGTTATCTCCGGCGACTGGTCGGTTGAGATGGTCCGGTATGAGACCTCCAGGAGACCGAGCACCTATTCGATCTGGTTCCGGTTGAAACCCGCCGCCGGGATGGAGGAAAGGATACTGTTCGATGAATCAGTCAGGGGCGAAAGGTCTTATCTCACGGATCAAAAGCTGCTCAGAAACGCTCTCCAAAGTTTGAAGGATTCCGATGTCCACGGGAATGTATCCAAAGAGGCTTTGCAGGGAATTCAAGATGCGCGCTTGACCGGACTCATGGATGAGCTTAATCGCCAACTGGATTTGAAAGACGTTTTCTGGACGGTTCTGATGCACCTGTGGCCCAACGCGGCCGACGCTGTGAATGAGAAGTGGTCAAATGACCTCGAAAAAGCCGAGATTCATCTGCGAATCTTTGTCAGAAATCAGAATATTTGGATTGAGGTGACAGACAACGGGCTGGGAATTCCGGAGGAGAATCTTTCAAATCTGGGGAAGACCCAATTCACCACAAAGAAGAACGGGAATGGCTACGGCAAAAAAGGGAAATCTCTTCTCCAAGTCGGAGAAATCATGGAACGCCTCGGAGGAAAACTGGAGATTGGAAATCGAACGGATGGCCGCCAAGGCGCTCGGGTGGCTGTAGGTCTGCCAGTGTCTTCAGAGCTGGCGGCGCAGTTGCTTGCCGGAGGCGAGATTCCCTTAGGAGAATTTGCCCAGCTAGAACCTCTTGCTCGGACCATTGCGACCACGGTGACCCCTCAAGGGCGGGTTCTGAACCGGTTCCGCCTGACCTTAAGAAATCTGTCCGGTGGAGGTTTGGTGCCCTCTACGGTTGCATTCTTCGTGTCACCCGGCGTGAATACCGAAGGCCTGAAGCAATCCGTGTTCCGCTATTTGGAAGGTTTCTTGTCCCCGGCCGGGAATTGGAAGGCCTGGGTGCGCTTTGAGAAATCCTCCGCTGAGCAATCCCGTGAAGTGACGGTCGACATTCGAAAAGTCGGCGCTTCCGCCGGGGAGGAGGAAAAGGATCTCGAGAGGATGTTCCAGCGTCGGGAGCCAATCATCTCGGTTCCTTATCGCGAGCTGTTTGAAGATGTAGCTGTTCTTTATGTTGGAGACACGCACACAAATGTGGATCTCAAGCGAGAGTTGATTCGAGCCACGCCGATTTGGAAACAGCTTGGGGTAACCCACCTATTTCTGGAGGCCCTCGATAAAGAGAGACAGCCGGTTTTAGACGCCTATTTTAAAGCGGATCAGATTGGGGAAATTCGAACCCTCGAAGAGAAGTTGCTGATTTTGTTGACTGAAGACATGGGTAGGTACGGGGAACTCATTCCCTCTGTTTTTCTAGAGCTCATTAAGGCGGCCAAACAGAACGGCATTCGTGTCGTTGCAATCAATTTAAATACAGAACAGATGACGACAGGAGAGGCGATTCGCGCTTCGAACGCGCAGATGGCCGAGCTGGTCTCTCGAGACCTATCCGCTCCTGAAGCAGGCAAGGGCGTTGTTTTCGCGGGGATCTGGCACTTTGGCTACGGCATCCCTCATGGCTTATCGGTGAATGAGCGGGTCTCTCTCAGCGGAAATGTTGCGCTGTTTTTGGATGAGTCCTGGTTTGAGCCATATGCCAGATGGTCGTTTTCCGCCTTTCCCGAGGGGGAACTTATGATATTTTTGGCAGCCCAAGCGAAACAAGACCCTTCGTGGCTGAAAGAATCGTTCGCGATTTTCCAGACCTGGGAGACTCGCGCGGCCGACGCGATCATCTATTTTGCACCCTCTCCGTTCGCCGGGGCGGAGGAGCTGACGCCTGAGCGGTTTGTGGAGCGATACGGGCCGCAGGCGGAGTCGCTTGCGGGCGAGCAGTGGGACCAGCTTCAGGAATTTCTGCGCAATCCCCGGGTGGAGATCATCGATGTCACCCTGCCCGACCGGCTGCTCCTCATTGCACAAGGGGTCGAGCTATTTGAGGCGGTTCAGACGCATGTCGTTCCCCGTGCCCCGCAGGGTGTCGAGTTTGACCTGGAGACGCTGCCACCCGGGGAATGGAGGGATCTTGGACTCGTCCTGAAGAATCCAGGGCTTGGAAAGGAGCCGTTCAACCCGAAGGGTCTTCCGGTCTTCGACCTGAAGCCGGAGGATGCCCCGGCCCTGGACCCCCGGCTGCTGATCGCCTACCTTTTCAAGAGCCGGCTTGGGATTCCGGAGTCGATGTCGCTCGGGGCGCTCCTCTTCCAGGGCTCCGACGGGCGCCTCCATCTCGTCCTCTTCGCGTAAGTTCCGGCGAGTTTGCGCATTGAGTTTTCCGGAGCGACACTCTAGAATTCTCCTATGCGCTCCGCCCACCTGCCCAGGGAGCTGATCGCCCAGAGGCCCTGCGAGCCGAGGGATGGCGCCCGGCTGCTCGTAGTCCGAAGAGAAAAGGGGAGGGTCCCCGAAGAAAAGGGGGATAGCCCCCTTTTTTCACACCGAATCTTCCACG
Source organism: uncultured Planctomycetia bacterium (assembly GCA_964343105.1). Lineage (GTDB taxonomy): Bacteria > Omnitrophota > Gorgyraeia > 1-14-0-20-64-10 > 1-14-0-20-64-10 > CAYFHV01. Next base: position 5,606 of record CAYFHV010000074.1, read on the forward strand.
ATTTTCCTGAGTTCCTCCGCGCCGGGGATCTGCTGATCCTGAACGACACCCAGGTGATTCCGGCCCGACTCTACGGGCGCAAGGCGATCACCGGCGGCAAGGCAGAGCTGCTGCTTCTCAACCGGTACGACGTACCTCAGGGCCCTTTGGTACGTCGTACCGCGGGAGGGGGGGTGGTTTACCGGTGCATCGGCCAGCCGGCTAAGAACCTGAAGCCGGGGACGCGGCTGCAGTTTAACGGCGGCGAGCTGCGGGCGGAGGTGTTGTCCAGGGAGAACGGGGAGAGGGTGGTTCGTTTCGAGGGCAGAGGGGCGGAGAGGTCGCTGCGCCGGCTGGGGGAGATTCCGCTGCCGCCCTACATCAAGCGGCCGGTGGAGCCGCAGGATCGGCGGTGGTACCAGACGGTTTACGCGCGGCAGCCGGGGGCAGTGGCGGCACCCACCGCCGGCCTTCACTTCACCCGCCGGCTGCTCAGCCGGATCAAGGGGATGGGCGTTCGGGTCCGCTCCCTGACCCTGCATGTGGGATGGGGGACCTTCAAGCCGGTGGGGGAAGAGGAGCTTCGGGCCGGCCGACTGCATCCGGAGCGGTTCCGGATCCCAGGGCAGACCCTCCGGGCGATTCGGGAGGCGAAGGCGGCGGGTGGGCGGGTGATTGCTGTGGGGACGACCGTGGTCCGGGCGCTGGAGACATGGGCCCGAGATCCTGGATCGGTACCAGGTACCGGGAAGGTACCTGGTACCGGTTTGAGGAATACCGAGCTGTTCATCCGGCCGGGATTTCAGTTTCGCGCGGTGGACGCGGTGATCACCAATTTTCATCTGCCGGGGACCAGTCTGCTGCTTCTGGTCGCGGCCTTCGCCGGGGAGGAGCGCGTGCGGGCCGCGTACGAGGAGGCGGTCCGCCGGAGATACCTCTTCTACTCCTACGGCGACGCGATGCTGATTGTGTGAGCGATGGATGCTGATCCCATGAGCGATGAGGGGTAAGCGATGATCGAGGCCTTTCAAGGGGTAATGCCGCAAATGGATCCGACCGCATGGGTGCACCCTTCCGCTACGGTGATCGGGCGGGTCCGCCTGGGGCGGCGCGTGTCGGTCTGGCCTGGGGCAGTGCTGCGGGGGGACATCCTGGAGATCGAGGTGGGGGACGAGTCGAACATCCAGGACCTCTGTATCGCCCACACGAGCCACGGGGTGGCGCCGGTCCTCATCGGCCGGCGTGTGGTGGTGGGCCACCGGGTGATCCTGCATGGAGTCAAGATCGGAGACCAGGCCTTGATCGGGATGGGGGCGATCCTTCTGGACGGCAGTGAGGTGGGGACCGGTTCGATTGTGGCGGCAGGGGCCCTGGTCACCGAGGGGATGAGGATTCCGCCCGGGAGTCTGGCCGTAGGGATACCGGCGAAGGTGGTCCGCCAGGTCACGGAGGCGGAGAGCCAGCGGATCCGGGAGGGGGCCAAGCAATACCTGGATCTGCTGGCTGCCTACCGGAAGGGACCGGCATAAGGGTACCACCTCCGGCATGTTCCAGGTGACATCCCGCGACCGACAGAGCGAGGCCAGAGCGGGGATCCTGCAGACGGCGCATGGGGCGGTCCGCACGCCGGCCTTCATGCCGGTCGGCACGCAGGGAACGGTCAAGACCCTCACCGTTCAGGACCTCATCCAGTGCGGGATCGAGATGGTGCTGGGGAACGTCTATCACCTTTCCCTGCGCCCGGGCCAGGAGATCCTGCAGGCGGCCGGGGGGCTGCACCGGTTCATGGGGTGGGACCGGGCGATCCTGACCGACTCGGGGGGCTACCAGGTTTTTAGTCTCGCCGCAAAGGCGAAGGTGACAGACGAGGGGGTTGTCTTCGCCTCGCACGTGGATGGCTCGCTGCATCGGCTGACCCCGGAATCGGTGATTGAGTTCCAGCTGGCCATCGGCAGCGACGTGGTCATTCCTTTGGATGAGTGCGTCCGTTTCCCTTGCGAACGCCCGCAGGCTGAGGAAGGAGTACGCCGAACCGCGCACTGGGCGGAGCGCAGCAGGAGGACTTTCTGCCGGGAGATTGCTTCGCCCGCCGAAGGCACGCTCGCAATGCCAGAGAGGCCACTGCTGTTTGGGATCGTTCAGGGGGCCACGTACCCGGACTTAAGGCGGCAAGCAGCCGAGCGGATCCTGGAGATGGGGTTCGACGGCTACGCCATTGGGGGATTCAGCGTGGGGGAGCCGAAGGAGCTGCTCTTCGATCTGCTGCCGGGCGTCACGGAGCGGCTTCCGCAGGAGCGGCCCAGGTACCTGATGGGGATGGGAGAGCCGCTCGATCTGGTGGAGGCGGTGCAGGTGGGGGTGGATCTCTTCGACTGCGTCATCCCCACCCGGCACGGCCGCAACGGGGTGGCGTACACCTGGGCCGGGCGGCTGAACCTGCGCAACGCCGCCTTCGCGCGGGACCCGAGGCCCGTCGATCCGGAGTGCGCGTGCGAGGCCTGCCGCGGCTACTCCCGCATGTACCTGCGGCACCTGTTCCAGGTGGAGGAGATCCTGGCTTTAAGGCTGCTTTCGTTTCACAACGTCTGGTTCTATAGTACACTGATGGCCAGAATCCGGCAGGCGGTCGCCGACGGGAATCTGGATCAGCTTCACGCGGCATTGAAGCCCGCGTATCAGGAAACGCTGGAGGGACTGGTGGGATGAAGGCGAAGCGATGAAGGCGAACATGCTTACTCAACAGTGCAGATTCCCAGCCTTCAGGGGTGCG
>CAYFHV010000075.1:0-8047 GCA_964343105.1 uncultured Planctomycetia bacterium
TGGATCTGGCCGCCTGGCGCTCGCAACGCGGCTAGCGCGAGGTTTGGAAGGGGGCTCTTAGCGCCTCCAGCGCCTCCGCCACCACGAACAGCGATCCGGACACGACCACCAGATCCTCCCGGTCGGCGAACGACTGGGCCCTGCGAACCGCTTCCTCGACCCCCCCGCACCGCTCCGGTGCCGAGTTCCCGGCCACGCGGCCGAAGACCTTCTGAAGGCGCTCCAGCGGCTCCGCCCGGGGGTTATCCGCCCGCGTGAGTATCACCCGAGCCGGCCAGCCGTCCCACGCCCGTGCGATCCCGGGGAGATCTTTGTCCGTCGAGACCCCGATGACCAGGATCACGCTGCGGCCCGGAAAGAGCTCCTCCGCGGTCTGCCGGAGGGCTCGGGCCGATTCAGCGCTCTGCGCTCCGTCCAGCAGCCAGGTGGCATCGGCCCGGATGAGCTGGCATCGCCCGGGCCAGCTCGTCCGGGCCAGTCCCTGCCGGACCGCATCCGGATCGAGCGAAAGATTCTTCACCCTCCGGGAGAGAAGCTCCACCATCCGAACCGCAGTGGCGGCGTTGTCCACCTGATGCCGCCCAAGCAGCGGGATGCGCAGATCGCGGTATTGTGCAACCGGGGTCCGTAAGCTCACCCTGGTGCCGTCCGCCGCGGGCTCGATCCGCTCCAGAACGACCTCCTGGTCCAGCCGGTGGATCGGCGCCCGGCAGCCGGAAGCCGCCTGCTCGATCACCTCCAGGGCCTCGGGCCTCTGCCGCCCGATGACCGCCGGGCGGCCGGATTTCAGGATACCGCTCTTCTCCCGGGCAATCTCCTGCAGCGTGCGGCCGAGCTTGGACAGGTGATCCAGCCCGACCGGGGTGACCGCCGAAACCTCCGGCAGGAGCACGTTCGTCGCATCCAGCCGTCCGCCCAAGCCGACCTCCACCACGGCCACCTCCACACCCCGGAGCGCGAAGTATAGGAAGGCGCTGGCTGTGACCACCTCGAAGTAGGTCACCTCTTCCTGAATCGCGCTGCGGATTCTCTCCATCAGGTCGGCAAGATCCTCCCGCGAGATCGGCCGACCATCCACTTGAATCCTCTCCCGGAAGTCCACCAGATGCGGCGAGGTGTAGAGCCCGGTGCGGACGCCGGCCTCCTGAAGGATGGACGCGGCAAAGGCGCAGGTCGAGCCCTTCCCCTTCGTGCCGGCCACGTGCAGCGTCCGATACTGCCCATGGGGATTGCCGAGCTTCTCCAGCAGGGTCTCGACCCGGCCGAGCGAGAAACTTCCCGGGTAGTGGTACGAGGTGGACCGCTCGTAATTGACAAGGGAATCCAGGTACCGCAGCGCTTCCGGGTAAGTCATCGGCCTCAAGAGGAACACCGAGGGCTAGAGTGCGTTCAGGAAGTCCTTCAACAAGAGGGCACTGAAGATATGAATGCTCGATGCGTCAATCGATTTATAAAAACCAGACCCTTTGATCCATACGATTCCATCCAACACAGCCACCTTGATGGCGGTACCCGTCGGATGAGCGGCCACGGCCATGGCGTCTCTGAAAGCAGCCCTTTGGTTGCCGCCTTCATCACTCAGGAATTTAGCTTCCCCGATGACATACTTCCTATCCACCTTGGCAACAAAATCCGGTCGTTTCGCGAATCCGGCGCCAAGAACAGAGTTCGAAAAATTGCGCAACTCGGTGTCTGGAGCATCGAGAAAAGCGACCTTCGACCTTGAGGTTTGAAATTGTCTGCGATCGATAAATCTAAAGTTACTCCTTGCCCACCGCTTAAACTCGCTGCCCCTACGGGTATTGGCTTCCTTGGGAGCTGTAGCCCCAGCCACAACTTTCTCTAATCCCATGTCAAACAGTATGCCGCAGATCCTATCCACTGTTTTAGGATTCCTATCCACAGCAGCGGGATCTACCCGGAGGAACTTGGCGTAGGACTCATCATAGGGAAATCTCTCCAGCTTTAAAAGGGCCTTTAGGAGGGCGATCCTGTCCCGTCTCTTGAAAGCCTCTTCAATCTCTCGAAGGGCATACTCAGGGACTACGCGTCCCTTGGGGACTACGGGGTATATTTCCTGAAGCTGGTCTAAATAGTTCCCTGCTTGAGCCAATCGAGCTGTTTTTCTGGCCCAGGTATCCACTCTATTTCCTCCACAACGGCATCCCTTAGGCGCACAAAACCACAGCCCGGCAGGCGTTTCTTGGCTACCGATATAGCTACGGGCGAACAATCAATTCCTATCCATCTTCGCCCGAGTTCTCTCGCGGCAATCAATGTTGTACCGGAGCCGCAGAAAGCATCCAGGACAATGTCGCCAGGCCGGGATGAGTTCGCTACAATCTGCTTTAAGATCTCCGGATTCTTCTCTGTAGGATATCTCGGGTTCTGAGGGTCCTTAAAAAACCATACATCCTGGATTTTTCTACCCGCCTTCATGACCTCGTCGGCATGAATCTTCTTTCTGGGGTTTCCGGTAGAAGACCATTCGATCAAGCCTTTCTTGTCGAGCTCCTCCAGAACACGGGGAGGATACCTCCAGTGCCGACCCGGTGGGGGCCTCAGGCCGCGCCAGGGTTTTCCGGTGTCGCCATGGCGGGTCTCCCCGGGCGCATGAAGGGGTGTCGTTGTATATCGCCTCCCGTCGGGATCGACCGACCGAAATCGGTCATCTTCAAGCGGAATCCGAATGTCCCACCTCAGGTCATTCCATATAAAGTCCTTCCCGTTCTTATAAAACAGGATAATATCTTTCACATTCCCATAGCCCTTGCGGTGGAAGTTCTTTGGATTGCATTTTATTCGGGTGATGTCGTTGATGAAATTCTTCGAACCAAAAATTTCATCCATCAGGCACTTCACATAATGCCCGACTTTACAGTCGATGTGGACGTATATCGAACCATCCTGGGCCATGATCTCTTTAAGCGCCTGCAATCTCACTTTAATAAACTTCAGATATGCCTCTCCGGACAGGTTGTCGCTGTAGGCAACTTGTCCTCCATTCCCCCGGCTGACCGTTGCAATACGCTCTGGCGTAACAGTGAAGTCCTGGCGCGTTCCGAACGGGGGGTCAATGTAGACCAAACTGATCCTTCTACAAATACTCGGATCGGTCCGGAGCCATTGGAGGGCGTTTTTGTTGTCCCCTTGAATCAATAGCTCACCCGTGCGAAAGAATTCAGCTAAACCTGCTTCTGAATCTTGCGGGTGTTCTCGCAGGAAAAACCGCTTGCGCTTCAAGGGGTAGCGCATCTTCTGAGGCTTACGTTCAGGTGGCATGAGTGCTTCTGAAGAATCCCCCCGCGTGAACAGTATACGATACACTTGTCTGCTTTTCAACGCTTCGCATGATGATTCCCTTAATGCCTGAAGTGGCGCTCACCGGTGAGGAGCATGGGGATCCGCGCCCGCTCGGCGACCCGGATGACAGCCGGGTCCTGCACGGAGCCGCCTGGCTGGACGATCGCCCGGATGCCGGAGCGGAGCGCCGCCCGCGGGCCGTCCGGTTTTGGAAAGAAGCCGTCGCTGGCCAGAACCGACCCGCGCGCCCGCCGGCCCGCCTTCCGCAGCGCCAGCCGGACGCTGTCCACCCGGCTCGTCTGGCCCGCTCCGATCCCGACCGTCTGCTCCTGCCGGGCCACCACGATCGCATTCGAACGGACGAACCGGGCGACGGTCCACGCGAACAGAAGATCCTTCCTCTGAGCCGCTGTGGGACGCGCCGAGGTGGCCACTCGCCATCCGGACGGGCCCGCGCGAAGGCGGTCCGGCTCCTGGACCAGTAGCCCGCCGGTGATCTGCTTGAACTCCACACAGCGGCCCCGGCGCCGGCCCCTGGGCAGCGCCGCCTGGATGATGCGCAGGTTCTTCTTTCGCCTCAGCAGCTTCAGCGCCCCGGCCTGATAGCCGGGAGCCACCACGCACTCCAGGAATCCGGCCGAGAGGAGCGCACGCGCCGTGCCGGCGTCCACCTTCCGGTTCAGGCCCACAATCCCGCCGAATGCCGAGAGGGGATCGCACGCAAACGCGCGGCGGAAGGCCGCGGACAGGCGGGAGGCGCAGGCAACCCCGCAGGGGTCGTTGTGCTTGACCACCGCCGCGCAGGGACGCCGGAATGCCGCCGCCAGCTGCGCCGCCGCATCCAGATCCAGCAGGTTGTTGAAGGAAAGCTCCTTCCCGTGAAGCTGCCGGCCCGCGCCGCCGGAGCCGTCCGCCCCGGCGCCCCCAGGCCATTCGTACCAGACCCCGGCCTGATGGGGGTTCTCCCCGTAGCGCAGAAGCTGCTTCCGTTTTGCGGCCAGCACCAGATGGTCTGGCCACTCCCGGTACGAAGCGCCCTGCCGGTGGCCGGCACCGACCGCCCGGTGGCTCAGCACCTGGTGGATGAGCGCGTCGTAGTAGGCGGTTTCCGCAAAGGCCTCTACGGCCAGCTTCCGCCGGGTCGCATCCGAGAGGAGTCCCCGCCGGCGATTCATCTCCTGCAGGAGTTGCGGGTACTGCGACGGCCGGGAGACGACTGCCACCGACGGGAAGTTCTTCGCGGCCGAGCGAAGGAGGGCCACTCCGCCGATGTCAATCTGCTCCAGAAGCTCCGGCAGAGAGACGGCTCGCTTGCGGGCCGTCTCCTCGAAGGGATACAGGTTCACCACCACAAGATCGATGGGTTGTATCCCCAAGCGCCGGATCTGACGCTGATGCTCCCTGTCCCTCCGGCGGGCCAGGATCGCGCCGTGCACCTTGGGATGCAGGGTCTTGACCCGGCCGCCCAGGATCTCGGGAAAGCCGGTGAACCGGCTCATCTCGGTGACCGGGATGCCCTCCGTTCGGAGCAGCTCGGCCGTCCCGCCGGTGGAGATGACCTGAACGCCCAGCCGCCTCAACGCACGGGCAAAAGGAACCAGGCCGCTCTTATCCGAGACCGAAACCAGCGCCCGCCGGATCCGCTGCGTCATGCCAGCGCCCCCATCAGGCGACGGGTGATCCGGCCGGGCAACCGCGATCCGATCCGCCGGCCATCCACCTCACGAATGGGGAGAATCCCCATCAGGACGTTCGTGAGGAACGCCTCCTCCGCATTGAAGAGGTCGTGCCGGCTGAAGGGGATCTCCCGGGTTGGGATCTTGAGCCGGCCCGCCGCCTCGAGGACCCTCCAGCGCGTCACGCCCTCCAGAACCCCCAGCCAGCGGGGAGGTGTGCACAACGCCCCTTCGCGCACCATGAAGAGGTTGCTGGCCGTCCCCTCGGTGAGATATCCATGCGGTCCGATCCGGAGAACCTCCGCGGCCTGGCCCCCCTCCAGGCGAGCCAGGACTCCGCTCAGCCGCTCGGAAGACTTGGCCTGGGCGGGGGCAGCTTCCCCCTGAGGCCAGCGGGTCGGCACCGTCGTCAGGCGAATCCCCTCCCGTCGCAGCCTCGGTGGATACGGAAGGCCCTCCTTCCGATGCACAACAACGGTCCCTTGCTCGCGCCCCACGGCGATCCGGACGTACCCCTGCCGGACGCCGCTGGCCGCCTCCCGCAGCCGCCGGCGGGATCTTTCTCTATTCCACCCCGAGACCCCCAGCGTCTTCAGCGATTCGCTCAAACGATGGAGATGCTCCTCCAGGAAGAGGACCTTTCCCCTGCTCACCCGGCAGGTCTCGAACGCCCCTGAGGCGTCAAACGGTCTCGGCAAGACAGACATCCAGGAGCGCCTGCGCCTTGTGGAGCGTCTCCTCATATTCCCGCCCCGGGTCGGAATCGGCCACGATCCCCGCCCCGGCCTGCACGTGAACCCACCCTTGATGAACGAAGGCCGTCCGGATGAGGAGGTTGAAATCCATCTCGCCGGAGAAGCTCACGTACCCCAGCGCCCCCGTGTAGAGCTGGCGCCGGACCGGCTCCAGGGCGTCAATGATCTGCAGGCAGCGGATCTTCGGGCAGCCGGAGATCGTCCCGCCCGGAAAGACCGCCCCCAGCAGGTCCTGGAGGGAGGTCCCGGGCCTCGGCTCTCCCCGGACATTGGAAACGATGTGGATCACGTGAGAGTATTCCTCCAGCGCCATGAGATCATCCACCCGCACCGAGCCGTACCGGCAGACCCGGCCCAGGTCGTTCCTCTCCAGGTCGACGAGCATGAGGTGCTCCGCCCGCTCCTTCTCGTTCAGGATGAGCTCCCGGCGGAGGCGGGCCGTCTCCTCGGCCGACCCTCCGCGCGGCCGTGTGCCGGCGAGGGGACGCGTCTCGGCGATCCCGCCCGAAACGCGGAGCAGCCGCTCGGGCGAGGCGGAGACGATCTGCAGGAACCCGAAATCGGCGAAGGCCGCGAAGGGGGAGGGATTACTCTCTGTCAGTTGCCGGTACAGGGCCCACGGCTCCTCGGAGAGCCGCAGGGAGAGGCGCTGGGAGAGGTTCGCCTGGTAGACCTCTCCGTCGGCGATGAAGCCCTTGGCCCGCCGCACCATGGCCTCAAAAGAGGCCCGGCTGTGCGTGCAGAGCACCCGCTCGTCGTCTGACCACGACCGATCGCCCGCAGCGGGCGGCCCCTGAACCGCCGCAAAGGTCCGAACCGTTCCGGTTCCAGCGATACGGCCGACCCATTCCTCAATCCGGCCGACGGCCCGGTCGTACGCGCGGTCCGGCTGCCCGCCGGGCGGGGCCAGGGTCAGAACCCAGAGCGCCTGCTCTTCATGATCCACCACGACCGCCTCATCGCAAAAGAGGAATCCAAAGTCCGGCATCGCCAGATCGTCCTTCGCCCGCGAGGGGAGGGATTCCAGCAGGCGGCAGGCGTCGAATCCGATGAAGCCGACGGCGCCGCCGACAAACGGGGGCAGGAACGGAAGCCGGAGCGCCCGGCGGCTGGCCAGGAGCTTCTCCAATATAAGGAAGGGATTCCCTTCCAACGCCTCGACGCGGTCCGGTCGCGCAATCCGGATCGCGCTGCCCTTGGCGGTGAGCTTGAACGAGGGCCTGCCGACCGCGATGCTGTATCGGCCGGTGACCGGGTGTGTCCGGGCCGATTCCAGCAGGATCCGCGGGGTGCCGAAGTCCAGGGCCTCAAAGAGCGCCTGGACCGGGGCGTCCAGCGGCAGGCGCGCGGCGATGGGAACACACTGCCTGGAGCGGGAGAGTTCTCGAAACGCCGGTCGGGTGGGGGTGAGATTCACCTCATTATTCTAGCGCAGGCCGGCTAGACGTTGAAGCGGAAGTGGAGGACATCCCCGTCCTGGACCACGGTCTCCTTCCCCTCGACATGGAGCTTTCCCTTCTCCCGCGCCCCGTGCTCTCCACCGCAGGAGACGAAGTCCTCGAAGTGAACCACCTCCGCCCGGATGAAGCCGCGCGCCATGTCGGTGTGGACCTTGCCCGCCGCCTCCAGCGTGGTCCCCCCGCGGCGGAGGGTCCAGGCCCGGTCCTCCTTGCCGCCAACCACGGTGAAGAAGGTGATGAGATCCAGCAGGTCATAGCCGGCGCGGACGAGGCGGCTCAACCCCGGCTCCTTCAAGCCGGAGGCCTCGAGGAACTCGCGACGCTCCTCCTCGCTCTCCAGCATGGCGATCTCCGCCTCGAGGAGGGCGCAGATCGGGATCACCGCAGCCCCGCCGCCGCGGGCAATCTCCTCCACCGCCTGCCGGTGGGGCGAGGGGCCGGACATCTCCTTCTCGCTCACGTTGGCCACGTACAGCACCGGTTTCGCGGTCAGAAGGTTGAGCGGCCGCACGAGCTCCTGCTCCTCTTCCGGGAGGGCCTGGATGAGCTTCCGGACCGGGATCCCCTGATTCAGCGCCTCTTCCACCTTACGGTGGGCATCCCATGTGGCCTTGGCCTTCTTGTCGCCGGTCTTGGCCGGCTTCTCGAGCCGCCGGACGGAGGAAGAGGCCTGCTCCAGATCGCGGATCGACAGCTCCGTCTGGACGACCTCGATGTCCCGCCGGGGGTCCACCGAGCCGGTGACGTGCACCACCTGCGGATCCTCGAAGCATCGGACCACGTGGGCGATCGCGTCCGCCTCCGCGATCTGGGCGAGGAACTGATTGCCCAGCCCCTCGCCATGGCTGGACCC
>CAYFHV010000076.1:0-236 GCA_964343105.1 uncultured Planctomycetia bacterium
CCTCTCCGTCTTTTTCGCCCTCGTCGCTTTCGCGGCGATCCCGGTCGGCCCGCCGGTATTTCTCTTCGGCCGCGAGATCCCGCTCCAGGTCGCGAACATCAACGCCGGGCTCCTCGTCGTGCTGGCGCTGGCCTCGATCGGGATCTACGGAGTGATCCTCGCCGGGATGGTCTCCGGAAGCAACCTCGCGACGCTGGGCGGGCGCGCGCTCGGCACCAGCGACGTGGCCGAGATCC
>CAYFHV010000076.1:246-7901 GCA_964343105.1 uncultured Planctomycetia bacterium
GCTCGGGGTCTCGCTCATCGGCGCCGTCATCTGGTACGGCACCCTCGATCTCCAGGTGATTGTCCTGCGGCAGGGCGAGACCCTGTGGGGGTGGCTGCCCGCGTGGGGGATCTTCGCCCAGCCGATCGGCTGTCTCATCTTCATGACGGCGGCGCTCGCCGAGACGAAGCGGGTGCCGTTCGACCTTCCCGAAGGCGAGCCGGAGATCATCGGCTACTTCGCCGAGTACAGCGGGATGAAATTCGGCCTGTTCTTCCTGACCGACTTCGTCGAGGTGGTGCTCGTCGCCGCCTTGACGGCGACGCTCTTCTTCGGCGGCTGGCAGACGCCCTATCTGGCTCCCGACGGTTTCCATTTCCCCTGGGCGGCGTTCGTGCCGGTTTCGCACCTGGCCTACGTCGGCTGGGGGCTTGCGGCCTTCACGCTGAAAGTCCTATTCTTCATCTGGTTCTTCATGCTGATCCGCTGGACGCTGCCGCGCTTCCGCTATGATCAGCTCATGCACCTCGGCTGGAAGATTCTCTTTCCGCTCTCGCTGGTGAACATCGCGATCACCAGCCTCGTGATTGTGGCCCTCCATGGCTAGCCTGAGCGAGCAGCTGCTCCATCGGATTCGTGAGGCGCACAAGCGGCGCCGGCTCACCTGGTGGGAGCGGATGTACCTGCCGGCCATCGCGCAGGGGCTGTGGCTGACCTCAGCCCACTTCTGGCGCAACCTCTTCCTCCACATCGCGCACCGACTGAGACTGTTCCGCAACGTGCCCGCTGCGGTCACGGTCCAGTATCCCGACGAGCAGCGCCGCATGGCCCCACGATTGCGCACCCGCCACCGGCTCACCCGCCGCGAAGACGGCACGCCGCGCTGTGTGGCGTGCATGATGTGCGAGACGGTCTGCCCGGCGCGGTGCATCTACATCGTGGCCGGCGAGCACCCGGATCCCAACGTCGAGAAGGTCCCGAAGAGCTTCGACCTCGACCTGGGCAAGTGCGTCTACTGCGGCTACTGCGTCGAGGCCTGCCCGGAGGACGCGATCCGGATGGACACCGAGATTCTGGACATCGCCGCCTACTCGCGCGACGAGATGAAGCTGGACATCCATGAGCTCATGGATCCCAAGCTTCGCAAGCCGGTCGCGGCGTGCAGCTTGAAATTTCCCCACCAGTGCAGGATCCACGGCGGCCAGCCGCCCAGCCAGCCGGCGCCCGTGAAGGGAAGCTGGGAAGCGGTTTACGGTCCCGGCCCGGAGAAGCCCCTGCCGCGCTGATTGCCTGAGTGGATGGTATACTGATTTCATGAGCTCGCGGCGACAGCTTAGCCTGCGTATCAAGCGTGAATTACAGCGCCTTGGGGTGGGGTTGGTCTATCTCTACGGTTCCGAGGCGACGGGTCGGGCCAATCGCTTGAGCGATGTGGATGTGGGGGTCGTTCTGAGAAATCCCGGGCGGCTCCGGGAACGCAGCCGTCGTGCGCGTCTTTACCTGAAGCTGGGCGATTGTTTGACACCCGCGCTGGCTCCCGGCTCGCATCGGGAAATCGATCTGGTGATGCTCCAGACAGCCTCGCCGATCCTCCAGTTCGAGGCGATCAATGCGGGGTGCCCGCTTTTCGTTGCCGACCCCGTCTTCCGAGCGGATTACGAAGCCTCCGTCGTGCGGGACTACCTGGATGTCCGGCCCCTGGTAGAGGCGCATTACCGAGCGGTGCTCGATCGGGCGGCATGAGATCGGTTCCGCTGAACCGCAAGGTGCTGGTGAACCGCCTTGCGGAGATTGAGAGGGATCTTGCCGAGCTTTCCAAATTCAAGCGTGTGTCCCTCAGGGAATTCAGGACGGGTCATCATTTTGCGGTAGCGGAGCATCACCTCCGGCGCGCTCTTGAGGCGATCTTTGATGCCGGAAACCACATCCTCTCACGCTTGCCATTAGCTCCCAACCAGCGCCCCGAGACCTACAAGGCCATCGCGCTCGCCCTTGGCCGTAACAAGGTTGTTCCTGAACGGTTTGCCCAAGGCCCCCTTTCTGAGATGGCGGGCTACCGAAACCGTTTGATCCACTTCTACGAGGAGATCACCCCAGCGGAGCTTTATGGAATCATCCAGAACGATCTGAAGGACGTCGAGACGTTCGCGAGAGCGCTCAAAAAGATCATTGCCCACCCCGGCCGCGTTGGCTTAACCATCGGCGCTTAGAGGCCGCTACCAGAGCGGGACAGCGGCGGCTGAGGAAACGGTGACGAACGGGGCCTGCCAGATCCCGATGGCGAGCATGGCCCCCATGCAGAGGTAGAGGGCGAGCCGCACCGAGAAGGTCACAGGAATCGGGGCGGGGTCGGCGGGGGGATCCACGTACATGACCTTGACCAGCATGAGGTAGTAGTAGAGGGAGATCACCACCGCCGCAGCCCCGATCCCCGCCAGCCAGAGATAATCCTCCCAGACCGCCGTCATGATCAGGAGAAACTTCCCGAAGAATCCCGCCAGAGGCGGCACCCCGGCCAGGGAGAGAAGGGAGAGGAACAGGGCCGCGGCCAGCAGGGGGGAGCGGCGCGCCAGCCCCGCGTAATCGCGGATCTCATCGGAGCCCGTCTGCCGCGAGAAGGCGCAGATGACCAGGAACACCGCCAGGTTCGTGAAGAGGTAACTCACCAGGTAGAAATTGATCGCCAGCGTCCCGATCCGCTCGCCGGACGCCAGGCCGATCAGCAGATACCCCGCATGCCCAATGGAGGAGAAGCCCAGCAGCCGCTTCACGTTGGACTGCGGGATCGCCCCGAGGTTGCCGTACAGGATGGTGAGCCCGGCGAGCCAGGCGATCAAGCCCGACCACTGGCCGATCTGGGGGCGGAACAGCTCATCCAGCAGCCGCAGGGCGACCACGAAACCGGCCGCCTTGGAACCGACCGACAGGAAGGCGGTGACCGGCGTGGGGGCCCCCTGGTAGACGTCCGGGACCCAGAGCTGAAATGGGACGGCTGCCATCTTGAAGCAGATCCCCGCCAGGATGAGCAGGAAGGCGAGGAGCAGCATGGGCCCCAGCGTCTCATGGCCTTGGAGGAAGATCCGGATCGCGGAGAACTGGGTGGAGCCGGAGGCGCCGTAGAGGAGCGCGACACCGTAGAGGAAGAATCCGGAGGCGAGCGACCCCAGGATCAGATACTTCATCCCCGCCTCGAGGGATCGCGGGTCCGTCTGCAGGTAGGAGGTGAGCACGTAGAAGGTGATGGCGATGAGCTCCAGAGAGACGAAGAGCATCAGGAAATCGGCGGAAGAGGCGGTGAAGAACATGCCCAGCGTGGCGGTGAGCACCAGCAGATGGAACTCACCTGGCGCGCGGGGCAGGGTCCGGCTCATCTCGCGGCTCATCAGGAGGACCAGCATGGCGCTGCCGGCAAAGATCATCTTGAAGAGGATGGCCAAGGGGTCCACGCGCACCATGTGGCCGAGGATCTCCATGCCGGAGAACTGGGCCTGCCAGAGGAGCATCGGGAAGACCGGCAGGACCGCCAGGGCCGCACCGGACGCGGACACCGGCTTGGCCTTCTTGCGGATGTCGAGCACAAGCAGGCCGAGCGTCGCCAGCGCCAGCCACAGCTCAGGAAGCAGGATGAGCCACTCCGACGGCCGGTTCATAGCCGGGCCACCACCTGAAGCCCCTGCAGCCGCTCCAGAACGCCGCCGGTGGAGCTGGCGATGACGTCAACAAGCAGCCGGGGCCAGCAGCCGACGATCAGCAGCCCCGCCAGAAGGATGAGGTACGGGATCTTTTCGAAGGTCGTCGCGTCCTGCACGGCGGCCCAGCGCGGATTGACCGGCCCGAAGAAGGCGGTCCGGACGGCGCGGAGCATGTAGAAGGTGGTGATCACGATGCCGAACATGGCGGCCAGCGAGGCGAGCCGGTAGCTGTTCCAGGAACCGAAGAAGACCAGGAGCTCTGAGATAAAGTTGGCGAATCCTGGCAGCCCGCAGGAGGCGAGCGCCGCCATGACGAAGGCGGTGGCGATGAAGGGAACCTGACGGGCGAGGCCTCCCCACTCCGAGAAGATGCGGGTATGGGTCTGGTCGTAGACATGGCCGACGGCTGCGAAGGCGAGCGCCGTCATGAGGCCATGGGCGAACATGAGGAGCACCGCCCCGTTGAGCGCCACCGGGTTGAGGCAGGCGATCCCCAGGAGAACGTACCCCATGTGGCTGGAGGAGGAGTAGCCGATGAGGTATTTCACGTCCTTCTGCGCCATCGCGACCCATCCGCCGTAGAGGATGTTCATGCAGGCGATCCCCGCCACCCACGGCAGCCAGGTGTAGGCCCCCTCCGGCAGAAGCTGCACGGCGATGCGGAGGATCGCATAGGAGCCGAGCTTCATCAGCACCCCTGCGTGGAGCATGCTGACCGCGGACGGGGCGGCGGCGTGCCCGACCGGGCTCCAGGAGTGGAGCGGCCACATGGGGGCGATCACCCCGAAGCCGATCAGGAAGAAGGGAAAGAGCCAGCGCTGGAGCGGCCCCGGCAGCGGATTCTGGGAGAGGTATCTTTCCAGGAAGAGGAGGTCAAATGTGGCGACACCGCTTACCCAGTAGAGGATCAAGAGCCCCACCAGGGCCAGCACCGCCCCGGCGGTGAGGTACAGGGTGAGCTTGAACGTGGCGTAGATCTTGTCTCCTGACCCCCAGATCCCGATCAGGGGAAACATGGGGATCACCGCCATTTCGTAGAAGAAGTAGAAGAAGAAAAGGTCCAGCGAGGTGAAGACGCCGTAGACTCCCCCGATGAGCAGCAGGTAGAAGAGGGTATACTCCTTGACCCGCTCCGTGATCCGGTAGGAGATGAGGACACCGGTGAAGCTGCACAGGGCGTGCAGGAGGACCAGGACCAGGCTGATCCCATCCAGCCCCACCTGATACTGGATCTTCATGGCGGGGATCCAGGGGATTCGCTCCAGCCACTGGACCCCGCCGGCGCTCCGGTCGTACTGGAACAGGAGGGACAGCGTGATGGCCAGCGGGATGCCGGTGGCGAGCACGGAGAGCCTGCGGACCCAATCCGAGCGGTGCTGGGGCAGGAAGAGGATCGCGAGCGCCCCGAGGAAGGGAGAGAGGAGGATCCAGCTTACCGGGCCCATCGCCAGCCCAAGGTGATCATGAGGGTCAGCCCCGCGAACAGGACCCAGGCATACGCCTGGACCTTTCCGGTCTGCGCCAGGCGCAGCAGGGAGCCCGCCCAGCCGGTCACCCTGGCGGTTCCGTTCACGCAGAGCCCGATGATGATGGCCCGCTCAAACAGACTCAGCAGAATCGCCAGCCGCTGCTGGAGGTTTCGATTCAGCCAGCCGTAGATCTCGTCGATGTAGAACTTGTGCCGGACGAGCTCGACGAGCCAGGCGGCACTGGCCTGGAGCTGGCTGACCGGGCGCCAGCCCCGCACATAGATCGCCCAGGATAAGGCCAGGCCGGCGAGGGCGGCGACGGTGGAGAAGAGGGCGACTGCCGCGTTGAACTCCACATGCACGCCCTGCGCGTGGCCGTGAAGCAGGAAGCGGGGGATCCCGATGAAGCCGGCCAGCGCAGTCGGAACCGCAAGGAGGAGCAGGGGGATGGTCATGACCCGCGGCGCCTCGTGCGCATGCTCGGCATGGCTCGATCGGGCCGTGCCCAGGAAAGCGACCGCGAAGGCCCGTCCCATGTAGAAGGCGGTGAAGGCGGCGGTCAGAGTGCCGATTCCCCAGAGGATCCGGTTTCGGTCGAAGGCGACCGCCAGGATCTCGTCCTTGCTCCAGAAGCCGCTCAAGGGAAAGAGGCCGGCCAGCGCGAGGGCGGCGAGGAGGAAGGTGATTCCGGTCACCGGCATCTTCTTGAGCAGACCGCCCATCTCCCAGATCTCGTTCGTCTTCAGCGCATGAATGACGCAGCCGGCGCCCAGGAAGAGGAGCGCCTTGAAGAAGGCGTGGGTGGTCAGGTGAAAGATCCCGGCGACATACCCGCCCAGACCGAGTGCCATGACCATGGTCCCCAGTTGGCTCAAGGTGGAATAGGCCAGGATCCGCTTCAGATCGTTCTCGGCCAGCGCCAGCAAGGCGGCGAAGAGGGCGGTGAATCCGCCGACCCAGGCGACCCATTCCAGGGCCGGTGGGCTGGCCCAGAAGAGGAAGAAGAGCCGCGCGATGAGATAGACGCCTGCCGCCACCATGGTCGCCGCATGGATCAGCGCCGACACCGGCGTGGGGCCCTCCATGGCATCCGGCAGCCAGACGTGCAGGGGAAACTGAGCCGACTTACCGATGACCCCGCAGAAGATGAGAAGGGCGGCGACCGCCAGGGTTCCCTGCGAGATCTCGCCCGCTGCGTGAAGAGCCGGCAGCGTCTCTGAAAGCTGCAGGAAGTTGAGGGTGCGGGTCCCGGAAAGGCCGGAGAGGTTCCAGAGCGTGAGGATCCCCAGGAGGAAGCCGAAGTCCGCAATCCGGTTGACCAGGAAGGCCTTCTTGCCCGCCTCGGCTGCCCGCGGCCGGTCGTACCAGTGACCGATGAGGAGATAGGAGCTGGCCCCGACCAGCTCCCAGAAGATGAAGAGGGTCACGAGGTTGTTGGCGAGGACGATCCCGAGCATGGAGAAGGCGAACAGGGCGAGGAAGGCGAAGTAGCGCGCGAATCCCCGATCCCCCTCCATGTAGCCGACGGAGTAGATGAAGATGACAAGCCCGACGCCGGTCACAACCACGCTCATCAGCACGGACAGCGGATCGACCAGGAGCCCGAACTCCAGATTCAGCCCGGGGAGGGAGACCCAGGGGATGGAGCTCTCGAACACGGTCCAATCATGCCGGGTGAGAAGCAGGACCAGCAGACCCAGGGAGGCGGCGAGGCCGGTCCCCATGGCTGCAATGGGGAATGCGGCCGCCCACGCGGGGCGTGTGCGCCCGAAGAGGACCGTGGCCGCGCACGCCAGGGCCGGCGCAAAGAGGATGATGTAAGGAAGCGGCAGGGCCGCTACCATTTCAGGTCCCGGACTTCATCCGCGTTGGCCTTTCCGGTCCGGCGCACCAGGAGCAGCGCGATCGCCAGGCCCACCGTCACCTCTGCGGCGGCCACGATCATGACGAAGAAAACCATCACCTGCCCGGAGAGATCTCCGTGCGCGCGGGAGAAGGCCACAAAGGCCAGGTTTGCCGCGCTGAGCAGGATCTCCAGGGAGAGCAGGATCAGGATCACATTGCGGCGGGTGACGACCCCCATGAGGCCGATGGCGAAGAGGACCGCGCTTAACGTGAGCAGATGACTTAATCCCACCATCTAGAGCTTCCTCTTGGCCAGGACGATCGCGCCGATGATGCCCACGAGGAGCAGCAGGGAAGCCACCTCGAAGGGCAGGGCGTAGGTGGTGAAGAGGAGTGTCCCGACCGCCGCCGTGGTCCCGGAGGCGCCGAAGGCGGCGGGCGCGGGGAGATCCCCGGCCTGGAAGATTTGGATCACCTGCCACAGGAAGAAGAGGCCGAGGGCGGTTCCGGTCCAGCGCAGCGTCCGCCGCATCGACAGGGAGAGGCTCTCCGGCTCCATGTCGAGGAGCATCACGACGAAGAGGAAGAGAACGAGGATCGCCCCGGCGTAGACCAGCACCTGGATGACGGCCACGAAGAACGCCTGCAGGGCGACGAAGAGGGCGGAGAG
>CAYFHV010000077.1:0-7719 GCA_964343105.1 uncultured Planctomycetia bacterium
CCAGCTCCAGCTTGACGTGCTGCACGTAGGGGCAGTGCCGGCAGATGAACATGACGAGCAGCCCCTTCTTTCCGGCGAAGCTCCCCAGGGAGACCCGCTTGCCCGAGACCACATCCGGCAGATCAAAATCCGGGGCCGCCGTTCCCAGCGCCAACATCGTGGAGGGGGTCACTGCCATGGCTCACCTTCTCCTTTCTTCTCGAACCTCAGGGCGCGAGAGTTCACGCAGTAGCGCAGGCCGGTCGGCTCCGGCCCGTCCTCAAAGACGTGGCCGAGGTGCCCCTCGCACGTGGCGCAGAGCACCTCGGTCCGGCGCATGAAGAGAGATCGGTCCGGCTCGGAGCGGATCCGCTCCGGCGAGATCGGCTCCCAGAAGCTCGGCCATCCGGTCCCCGACTCAAACTTCGTCTCGGAGCTGAACAGCGCCGTCCCGCAGGCCGCGCAGAAGTAGATCCCCTTCTCCTTGTTGTTCCAGTACTCCCCCGTGAAGGCCGGCTCCGTCCCCTTGCGCCGCAGGATCCGGAACTGCTCCGGCGTCAGGATCCCGCGCCACTCCTCCTCGCTCTTTACCACGCGCTCTCCCATCGGCTCCATCCCCAGAAGCCCGACGATGCACAGAAAAAGAACCGGCGGCAACCACCGCGCCCTCAGGCCGGCTGCCGCCGTCTTCTGCTCAGCCAATTCCTACTTCTTCGACTCGCAGCTCGATCCGGTGCAGGCCGGGCAGCCCCTGACCAGCGAAATCAGAAGCACCACCCCCGCCAGCCCGACAAGGACGTAAACCGCTTTCGCTGCAGCAGGCACCCCTCCCAGCAGCTTCGCCACCAAGTCCAACCCGAACAAGCCCACCAGCCCCCAGTTCAGCGCCCCGATCCCAGCCAGAAGCGCAACGATCTTGCAGACCGCGCATTTCTTACCGCCTGTCATGGCTCACCTCCTTGTTCGCCCCCATTCTACCACCTCGGGCCGGTTCCAGAACCCTTGTTCTGCCCGTGAAGCATTATCGCTCGTAGATCTCGCGGCGGTGCCCGATGCGCAGGATGAGGACGCTTCTTCCCGTGACCTTGGTGATGACCCGATCATCTCCGACCCTCAGTTTCCAGTACCCCTTCAACGTGCGCCTCAGAGGATCTCCAAACTGCTCCGGGGCAAGCGTGAGCTTCTCTTCAATCGCTTTCCGGATCCTTAGCTTTCCCTCCGCGGAGATCCTGGGAAGGTCCTTCTCAGGCACCTGAGGGTGGTAGATAAGCTCATAGCGGGGTTCCACCTCACGCCGCGGCTTCCGCCGAGCGGCTCCAGACCTGAGAGTGGCGCAGCGCCTTCCTCTTCGAGAACCCTTTTTCCCGGGCCTCGGCCTCTCGCGCCCAATAGGCATCCTCATACAGGGTGAGCGCCTCCCGCAGAAGGTCCCGGGCCGCCAGGGACATGGAAATCCCCGCTCTCTTGGAGAGCCCCGCGATCGCGGTGTAGATCCAGGGCTCCAGCACGACGTTCAAACGGGGCTGCTTGGTTGCCATCGGGGCCGCCTCCTCACCTGAACAGAGTGTATCACAAGTGATGCACCTTGTCAACGGCTAGTCGTATTTCTCGTAGGCAAGCTGGCCCTTCCGGTACCCCAGCTTGAGGCACACCCCCTGCACCGCCTGGATCATCTCATTCAGCCCGCAGATGTAGACCCTGCGCCCTGCCGGCTCCGCGAAGAATCTCTCCATCTTCGTCTGCACATAGCCGGTCTCCCCCTTCCAGCCCGCACCCGGCCGGCTGATCGTGGGGATGTAGGTAAAGTTCGGATGGCGCCCGGCCAGCTCGAGGAACTCCCCGTGGTACGGGATCATGGTGTCGTACCGCGTTCCGAAGAGGAGCCAGATTCGCCGCTGGAATCCCGCCGGCAGAAGGTGCCGGATCATGCTACGAAACGGCGCAATGCCGGTTCCCACCGCCACGAAGACGATGTCGAAGTCGATCGCCTTCGGCAGGATGAACTTGCCCAGGGGACCGTGCACGCGGAAGCGGTCCCCCTCCTTGAGCCGCCAGAACCAGTTGGTGACCACCCCGCCCTGCACCAGCTTGACGATGAGCTCCAGGTGATTCCTCTCTTCCGGCGGGGAGGCGATGGAGTAGGCCCGGCGGATGATCTTTCCTTGATGCGGGCAGAGGACCGCCGCGAACTGCCCCGCGGTGAAATCCATCCCCTCTCCGGGATCGAACGCCAGGTCGAACTCCTGGGTGTCGTTCCCGAAATCGGTGATGCGGGTGAGCGTGACGTCCAGATGCTTTGGCTCAGGCACCTACGGGGAGGGTTGTTGCGTATCGCGCCGCTCGAACCGCGCACGCAGGAATTCCATGAAGCCCTCGAGGGTGGTGCTCGCCCGCTCCAGCCGGTCAACCTCCGTCGAATCCAGCCAGACCCCGCCGCAGCCCCCACACATATCCATCGTGACATCCTGCGACCGCGGCGCCGGGGCCTTGCGCATCGCATGGCTGCAACGCGGGCAGTGGGCCTCCTTCGCATCGAGGTGCTGGTCGAGCTCCCCTCCGACGGCCGGCGAATCCAGGATGGTCAGCCGCGCCTTCAGATACCGTTCCAGCTCGCCGTGATCGAACCAAATCCCACCGCAGGAAAAACAGCGGTCCACCTCGAGACCCTGCTTGCCGGCCCGGCCGCCCACCTCCGGATGCTCAGGCGCCGTGAAGCTCGTTACCGTTGTCTTCTGAAGCTTCCCCACGCACTTGGGACAATCCATCTGTGCCCTCCTTGTCGAAGCAAGTATATCACGGACGGGGTCTGCCCTCTCCCCGGTGTGGTACCATCACTCCGTGAGGCCGATCACGCTCTCCTACAGCTCGCTGCGCCTCTTCACCGACTGCCCGCGCTGCTTCTGGCTGGACAAGGTGAAGGGGATCTCCCGCCCGGAGACGATCTTCCCCTCCCTGCCGGGAGGGATGGATGGCGTCATCAAGAGATACTTCGACCGGTACCGGGCCCAGGGACAGCTTCCCCCGGAGCTGGACGGGAAGGTGAGCGGCCAGCTCTTCCCGGATCAGAATGTGCTCAACGCCTGGCGAGACCGGAAGCGGGGCATCCGGTACGTTGACCCGCTGACCGGGGCGACGCTGATGGGGGCCTTCGACGACTGCCTGGTCCGGGAGGATCGCTACCTGCCGCTCGACTACAAGACCCGCGGCTATCCTGTCAAGGAGGATACGCCCTCTTACTACCAGGACCAGCTCAACATCTACGCCCTGCTCCTCAAGGAGAACGGCTACCCGCCCGCCGACCATGCGTACCTGGTCTTCTACCATCCGCTCGAGCAGGCGGACGGCGGCCGGGTGGCCTTCCACATGCACCCGGTCAAGATGGAGACCGACCCGGACCAGGCGCTGAGCTTACTCCGGGAGGCGGCGGTCCTCCTCTCCCGCCCGACCTGCCCGCCGGCCGGCGGGGAATGCAGCTTCTGCGCCTGGGCCGCCCGGACTACCGCTTTCGCCTGAGAATCCCTGAATGGAAGCAGCTGATCATGAACCGATCCACCGAATGATCCAGCTCGAAGTCCCCACGCCCCTTCAGGAACTCCAGGACCGCCGCCTTGGGACCCGGCTGGTGGCGGGTCGCGCTCACCCTGTCCAGGTGCGTATCGTTCACCACGATGTACCCGCTTGGCGCAACGAACGCAGAGTAAAGCTCCAGCTCCCTGAGAACGTGCCCCTTTGTGTGGAGGGAGTCCAAGATGACCAGGACCCGCTTCCCTTCCACCCTCGCTGCGATCTGATCCAGAACCTCCTCGGAGACGCTGTCCCCCTCCAGGAAGATGATCCGCTCAAGCAATCCGGGTCGGACGTTCGCCGTACGGAGCGTCTCGTTCCAATGAACAGGATTCAGATCCACGGTGATGACCTTGCCCTCCCCGCCCAGGGCCTCCAGCACCCCGGCCAGATACAGGGAAAGCCCGCCGCGGCAGGTTCCGGTCTCAATCACAAAATCGGGTCGGGTCCTCTCGATGAGAAGCTGGTAGGTCCAAAGATCCTCCGGGAATTGAATGATCGGCACGCCCAGCCACGTGTTGAGCCATTCCTGCCGTCCCTGCGCCAGCTCCAGCGCCCGGCGCGCCACCCATCGGTCGAGCGCCCTCGAGCACGGCTTCCGAGCGACGGCGACCACCCCTGCCTCCGCCAGCAGACCGACCACCGCGGCGGCCATGGCGCCTCTGCCCATTCCGATCACCCTCCTCCTGAACAAACTGTCATCTGAATTTCATCCTTCCTTCATCTCCATCCTGTATTCTTGAAGGTGGAGGCGAAGAATGCCCATGCCGTACGACACGGTGACCGGATCCATTTCACCACGCCGGATGCAGCTTGGCCAGTGGCTCTTTGTCGGGCTCGCCTACGGCGCGGCCGGCACAGTCATCGGGCTGGCGCTCCTGCCGGCGGCATTCCTTTTAACCGCCTGGTGGGGCTGGTCTTCCGGCCTGCCCTGGGCAGTGCGCCTGGGTGTCTCCGGCCTGTGCCTGGGGTGGGGGTATTTCCTGTTCGGCCTGTCCCTGCTGGGGCTCACCGTCGCGATCTGCCGCGCCCTGCGCCTCGTTGTGCGCGAGGGAGATTACCCCTTCTTCTCGGCCGCGGCGGCCCGCTGGGTCTTCAGCTACCTGCTCACCCTGACCGTGCAGACGCTCTTCCTGCCCTTCATGCGCTCGACCCCTCTCATCTGCGCCTGGTACCGCGGGATGGGGGCCGAGATCGGGCGAAACGTGCAGATCAACACGTGCCATCTGAACGACGCCTCCCTGCTGGAATTCGGGGACGGCGTGCTGGTAGGCGCCAACTCGCTCTTCATCTGTCACGCAACAGAAGGCGGGATCCTCATGCTGCGCAAGACGCGCCTGGAGGCCGGCGCGGCGGTAGGAGCCGGGGCTGTCCTCATGCCCGGCGTCACGGTGGGATCCGGTGCGGTGATCCTTCCCGGCTCAGCCGTTCCCGCCCACACCCATATCCCTGCCGGCGGGGTCTGGGCCGGCGTCCCTGCGCAGTGCGTCAAGCTCGGCGCGGCCCGGTCGCGGGCCGCGTAGCGCAGCTAGGCAGCGCCAGCGCCGTCCAGATGGCTTTCCAGGAATCGGATGGCCCGCTCTTCCGCCCAGCAAACAGGCCGCCCGGGCCACGGCCCGCTGAGGAACCCGGCATGCCCGCCATGCGAGGGGAACTCCGCCGTCAGGAACCGGTTCGCCGCCACCGCAGCCACGGGCAATGCCTCCTCCGGCAGGAACGGGTCGTCCCGGGCGTTGATCAGGAGAGTCGGCCTCCGGATGGCGGGGAGGAAGGCGTTCGAGCTGGATCTGCTCCAATAGTCCGCTGCGTCCCGGAAACCGTGAACCGGCGCCGTCACCGCTTCGTCAAACTCGGCCAGCGTGCGGGTTGCTGAAAGCGCCTTGCGGTCCACCAGGCCCGGATATTTCTTGAGCTTCGCCTGCGCCTTCCGTTTCATGCTCAGAACCAGCCGGCGCATGTAGACCCGGCTGAATCCCCGCTCCAGCGCCCGCGCCGACCGGGCCAGGTCGAACGGCGTGGAAACCGCCGCCGCCGCCCGCACCTCCGCCGGCAGCGCCTCCCCCTGCTCGCCCAGGTATTTCAGGAGGACGTTGCCCCCCAGCGAAACGCCGGCGCACAGAACCGGGCTGCCTGGATCCTCCTGAATCACCCTCTCGATCACCCAGGCCAGATCGGTGGTTTCGCCCGCATGGTAGGAGCGTCTCAGTCGGTTCGGCTGCCCGCTGCAGGAGCGGAAATTCAGGCCGATCCCGCGCCATCCTTTGCGCTGGGCCGCCCCGAGCAAACCCAGCACCGGCTTGGAACGGGAGGATCCTTCCAGGCCATGCAACACAACCAGGACCGGAGCGCCCCGCTTGCCCGGCACCCGGTCCACGTCAATGAAATCCCCGTCCGGCGTCTCCCACCGCTCCCGCCGGAGCGTGACCCGCCGCCCCGGCCGAAGGATCGATCCCCAGATCGTCTGCGCATGAGGCCCGCGGCACCACCAGGCCGGCCGGAAGCTGGAGTTGGCCCGCTTCGCCGGAAGCCACTCCTCCAGACAATCAGCCACCGCCTCCCCCATCCTCCGGTATCCGCTCACGTCCGGATGCAGCCCGTCCGCGCTGCTCACGAGATTGCCCGGCCGGACAGGGTCCTGCATCACGCTGAAGAGGTCGCAGAAACCCAGCCCCGCTTGCCGGCTGTGCCGCCGGATCCAGTCGTTCACCTGCCGCATCCGCTCCAGGACGGCAGGTGAAGCCCCGTTGTACGGCAGGATCGTGCAGGCCATGACCGGGATCCCCTGCCCCGCGGCCAGCGCATAGATCCCCTCCAGGTTCTCCTGGATCCGCTCCGGCGCGTGGCCCTGGTATAGGTCGTTCACGCCGGCCAGGACAATCACCGCGTCCGGCTGAGATCTCCTCAGGTCCGACTTGAACCGCCGCAGGATCTGGTCGGTCCGCTCCCCGTTCACCCCCCGGTTGAGGAAGCGCCGGCCAGGATAACGCCGGGCAGCCCAGTACGTGTATTGGCTTTTCTCGTTTCCCGAGCCATCTGGCGGGGATTCGGATGGGGACCGGAACTCCGGGGTCCCGGCAGTCGTGGAGTCCCCAATCGCGAGGATCGTCACCTCATCCTCCGCCCGGGCGAAGGAGGGTGTCGCGAAGAGGACCGCAACGCTGATCCACCGCGCAACTCTCATTGCGCGGCGGGGAATGAAGCAGGAAAGCTTAGCGGGGGCCGCCCTTCCGCTTGGAGAAGCACTCCTTGCAGTAGACCGGGCGATCACTGCTCGGCTGAAATGGAACCTCGCACTCCTTCTTGCAATCCGCGCAGACCGCCTTGAACATCGGCCGTCCTCCACCGCCGTACCCACCACCACCGCCACCGTACCCGCCACCTCCACCACCTTGTTGAAACGCCATCTCTCCTCCTCTGTTTGCTACCACCGACTGCCCATAAAACACCTTACCCTTGCCTCACGCCAAAAACGGCACTCCTGCAAAGTGGCTGGGCTTGTCCGACCCGCTACCAACGTATTTTCAGTCAAACGGGACCAAAACACAAGTGGTTCCCGTGCAAGCCTTCGCCCTTGCTCTTCTTAAGCCGCTCTATAGTGAGAAGCAACTCCCTGACCCGGACAGCTGTTGGCACTGGATCGAGGAGTTCAATCTGACCGCAAGTTAAAGCAGTTTCGCGAAGTCATCGATGGTCAAACGGCCATCTCGGACAAGCGCGCGGAGCAGACCTCTTCCAAGTTCTTTATGATCGGGGATGGAAAGGGTGGCTTCTTCGCCTTCTTTGGTGAGAATCATGTGGCTTCCTCGCCACCTGACCAGCGTCCAGCCAGCTTTCTGGAAAACCTTAGCTGCCTGCCGACCTGAAATGACCGGCAGCCTACTCATTTCTTAGACAGCTACTTCAGCTAGGTCGGCGTGGCAAGTTCGTGCTTTCCGCTTGGCCTGTCCGTTCAGAACCTCCAGGCAACCCAGAATGGCCTCACGGATATTGGCCAAGGCCTCCCGCTTCGTCCTGCCCTGCGAGTGGCATCCTTTGATGGCCGGACAAGAAGCGGCATAGTAGCCATCCTCATCCTTTTGGAGAATAACCTCCAATTTCATCTCTCACCTCTCCCAATCTTTACTACAAGCATACCATCCTCTACATCTTTTTTCCCATCTGTATCAGATCTATGAG
>CAYFHV010000078.1:0-7491 GCA_964343105.1 uncultured Planctomycetia bacterium
AGGCCGGCGGGGTGGGGCGCCGGAATGCCCTGGGCCAGTCCGCCTCCAGCGGCGGCGGGGCTTCGTCGATCCAGAGCGGGTACTCGGCCAGCTGTACCATTGGCAAACTATACCACAACCGCGCTGGCCGCGCGCACCGCGCGGGGCGTCGGTTGACAGGGTCTCGCGGGTCGGATAAGCTAGCCGGATATGCCATCCCCCGACGCGAATCTCCTTGCGCTGATCAAGCTTCTCGCCGACGATCACCCCGAAGTGGTGGAGGCCGCGCGGGCAAAGCTGGTGGAGCTGGGCGCCCGGGTGGTTCCCTTCCTGGAGCAGGCGGCCGCATCGGACCCGGACTCGAAGGTTCGGGTGGAGGCGAGGGGGGTTCTCGAGCGGATTCGGCTGGAGGGGGTGACCCGCGAGTGGAAGGAGAGCTCTTCGCAGTCGGATAAATCACTCGACCTGGAGACAGGGGTCTTCCTCCTCGCGCGCGTCCGGTATCCGGAGCTGGAGGTGGTTCCCTGCCGGAATCAGCTCGACGAGATGGCGCGGCAGATCCGGCTGAAGCTCCGGGCGGGCACGCGGCTGGCCGAGCGGCTCGTGGCGGTCAACCGGTACCTCTTCGAGGGGCAGGGCTTCCGCGGCAACTGGGACGACTACTTCGATCCCCAGAACAGCTACCTGAACCGGGTCCTGGAGCGGAAGCTCGGGATCCCGATCAGTCTGTCAGTCCTCTACCTGCTCGTCGCACAGCGCCTGAAGCTTCCTCTCAAGGGGGTGGGAATCCCAGGCCATTTCATGGTGAAGGCCGAGGATGAGGGGACCGAGATCTACATCGACCCGTTCAACGGCGGCCGGTTCCTCAGCCGGCCGGAATGCGTCCAATTCATCGTGGAGGCCGGCTATCCGTACCAGCCGGAGTTCCTGGAGGGCGTCCGGAGCCGGGAGGTCCTGGCCCGGATGCTCCGGAACCTCGTCCTGATCTATGTGGATCGGCACGAGGAGACGCTCGAGAAGGCGATGACGCGATTCCTGGATCTGCTCTACCCGGGCCGTCCGTCCGGGGCCAAGCCGGAGGGTGAGGCTTGAGCGGGACGGAGATCCGGATCGGGCACAGCCCGGATCCGGACGACGCCTTCCTCTACTACGGCCTCACCCAGGGAAAGGTGGAGCTCCCCGGCATCCGCGTCCGCCATTTCCTGAGGGGGATTGAGGAGCTCAACCAGCAGGCCCTCGCGGGCGAGCTGGAGATGACCGCGGTCTCGCTCCACGCGTACGCCTACTGTGCGGACCGATACCTTCTGCTGCGCACCGGCGCCAGCGTGGGCGACGGCTACGGCCCGGTCGTCGTCACCCGGCGGGCGGCGCGCCCGGAGGATCTGCGGCAGATGACGGTGGCGATCCCGGGGCGGCTCACCACGGCCGCTCTCTTGCTCCGGCTTGCCGTGGGGCCGGTTCCGGTTCAGATCCTTCCCTTTGATGAGATTCCGGGAGCGGTCCGTGAGGGGCGGGTCGAGGCGGGCGTGCTGATCCACGAGGCCCAGATCACGTACGCGGAGCAGGGGCTGTGCAAGGTGCTGGATTTGGGGGAGTGGTGGCAGAAGGAGACCGGCCTGCCGGTGCCGCTGGGCGTGAACGTCCTTCGCAGGGATCTGGGGGAGGGGACCCTGCGCGGGCTGGCCGCCGCCCTACGGGAGAGTCTCGATTACGCCATGACGCATCGGGCGGAGGCGCTCGAGTATGCGCAGCAGTTTGGGCGCGGTCTGGACCGCGGGCGCACGGACCGTTTCGTCGGAATGTATGTGAACCGCTGGGCCGTGGACTGTCAGCCGGAGGCGGCGAGGGCGATGCAGGAGCTGCTGGACCGCTCGGCGCAGATGCAGCTCGTCCCGCGGCGGATCGCGCTGGAGTTCGTGGAGGGTTGATGGTCGAGCAGCGCCCGCCCGCACGGCTCTTCACGGTCGAGGAGGCCAACCGGCTCCTGCCTGAGGTGAGGGTGATCCTACAGGAGCTGCAGCGCAGGCGGCAGAGGATCCAGAAGCTGGAGGCGAAGAAGGCGGTGGAGGAGCTCTCCTGGCTGCGCGAGGATGGCAGCGTCAGCCCGAGGGCGCAGCAGGCCCTGGAGCGGTTCGAGCAGACCCAGAGGAAGGAGCTGAAAGGCTTCGAGAATGGCCTGGAGGAAATGGGCCGGCTGGGCGCGCAACTCAAGGACCTGGATGAGGGCCTCGTGGACTTCTTCGCGCGGCGCGGGAAGGAGCTGGTCTACCTCTGCTGGAAGGATGGGGAAGAGCGGATTCGGTTCTGGCATGATCTCGAGTCCGGTTTCGCAGGGCGCCGGCCGATCGAGGAGCTGGTATGAGACTTCAGGGGAAGGCGGCGCTCGTGACGGGCGGGGCCAGGCGGATCGGCAGGGCCATCGCGCTGGGGCTGGCAGGGCGCGGCTGCCATGTGGCGATCACCTACCGCACCTCGGCGGCGGAGGCGCGCCAGACGGTCCGCCAGATCCGGCGCCGCGGGCGGCGGGCGATGGCGCTGGCGGTCGATCAGAGGGATCCTGCGCAGGTTCGCCGGGTGGTGGAACAGGTGCGGCGCGCCTTCGGGCGCCTGGACATCCTGGTCAACAACGCCTCCTCCTTCCCGCGCACCCCGTGGGCAACGGTCACCGAGGAGCAGTGGGAGGACGTTCTCTCGGTCAACTTGAGTGGGCCGTGGGCCTTCAGCCAGTCTGCCGGAAGGATCATGAAGCGGCAAGGGTCCGGCAAGATCATCCAGATTGTGGATGCGGCGGTGTATCGCCCGTGGGCCGATTACCTGCCGTACTGCGCGGCGAAGGGAGGGCTGCTTACCTTGACCTGGGGACTGGCGCGGGCCCTCGCGCCCCGCGTGCAGGTGAACGCCATCGCCCCGGGGCCGATTCTCTTTGCACCGGGCACCTCGCCGTCACAGAAGAGGGCGGCGGTCGAGAAGACGCTGTTGAAGCGAGCTGGCGGGGCGGAGGAGGTGGTCCGGGCGGTGCTCTTCCTGGCGGAGTCCGATTTTGTGACCGGCGTGGTCCTGCCGGTGGACGGGGGGCGGCTCCTTGCTTAAGAAATCCGATGCGTGGATTCTCGACGTGGCAGTCGCCGTCATCCATCAGGAGGGAAAGGTGCTCATCGCCCAGCGCCGGTCGGAGGACTCCTTCGGTGGGTACTGGGAGTTCCCCGGCGGGAAGGTGAACGAGGGAGAGGGAATGCCGGCCGCCCTGGAGCGGGAGATCCAGGAGGAGCTTGGGGTCCGGGTCGAGGTCGGCCAGGAGCGGCTGGTCCTGGAGCACCGCTACCCCAGCCGGACCATCCGGCTCCACTGTTTTGACTGTCGGTTGGCCGAGGGTCAGCCCCGCTCCATCGAATGCGCGGAATGGCGATGGGTGCTTCCCGCCGAGCTTGCGCAGTTCCATTTCCCCCCGGCCAGCCAGGCGCTGATCGCTTCCCTCCAGAAGCTTCCGGGATGAAGGCCAGTCCTTTCCTGGAGACGGCGGTGGAGGCGGCGCGCGCAGGCGGGCGGGTGCTGATGAAGTCGTGGGGCAAGCTGAGGCAGGGGCAGGTGCGGAGGAAGGGCCCCCACGACTGGGTCACCGATCTGGATCACGCCTCGGAGCGGACGATCCTGGCGCTCATCCGGAAGGCCTTCCCGGACCACGCGATCCGGGCGGAGGAATCGGGCCGGTCCGCGGGGCGGGCCCGGTTCGAGTGGCTGGTCGATCCGCTGGACGGGACGGTCAACTACATGCATTCCTTTCCCATGTTCGCGGTGTCGGTGGCGCTGGCCCGTGACGGAGTGCTGGAGGCGGGGGTGGTGTACGACCCGGTTCGAGAGGAGCTCTTCACGGCCGAGCGCGGCCGGGGGGCCTGGCTCAACGGCAAGCGGATCCGCGTTTCCAAGGTGGAGGCATTCGAGCAATCCCTGCTGGCGACCGGTTTCCCGTTCCGCGCGCGGGAGCTGATCGATGTCTACCTGGAGTCCTTCCGGCGGATCTTCTCGGAGACCGGCTCGATCCGGCGGGCGGGATCGGCCGCGGTGGATCTGGCCTATACCGCCTGCGGGCGGATGGACGGATTCTGGGAGCTGTCCCTCTCTTCCTGGGACATGGCCGCAGGGGCCCTGCTCATCCAGGAGGCCGGCGGGAAGGTGAGCGACTTCTTCGGCGGGGACTCGTATCTGGAAACCGGGCACATCTGCGCGGCCAATCCGGCCCTGCACGCGCATCTGGTGGCGCTGCTCGCGCCGATCTTTCGGGGTAAAATGTAGCTTCTATGGAGAACGTGATCATCCTGGGCTCCGGCTGCGCCGGGCTGACGGCCGCCATCTACACGGCGCGGGCGATGCTCAAGCCCCTCCTGGTGGAGGGCGCCCTCATGGGCGGCCAGCTCGCCACCACCACCGATGTGGGGAATTACCCCGGCTTCCCGGAGGGGATCCAGGGCCCCGAGCTCATGGAGAAGATGAAGCAGCAGGCCGCCCGCTTCGGAACCCGCTTCATCTCCGGCGACGCCACGCGGGTGGATGTGACCAAGCGCCCCTTCATCGTCGAGGTGGACGAGAAGCGCTTTGAGGCGAGAACACTCATCGTTGCCACAGGCGCGTCGGCAAAATACCTGGGGCTTTCCTCGGAGAAGGCGCTCCTGGGTTACGGGCTCTCGAGCTGTGCCACATGCGACGGCTTCCTTATGAAGGGCAGGGA
Source organism: uncultured Planctomycetia bacterium (assembly GCA_964343105.1). Taxonomy (GTDB): domain Bacteria; phylum Omnitrophota; class Gorgyraeia; order 1-14-0-20-64-10; family 1-14-0-20-64-10; genus CAYFHV01. The sequence goes on from CAYFHV010000078.1 coordinate 4,703, forward strand.
GGTGGTCGTGGTGGGCGGGGGAGACACCGCGATGGAGGAGGCGACCTTTCTGACGCGCTTCGCCACGAAGGTCACGGTGATCCACCGGCGGGAAGCCCTGAGGGCTTCGAAGATCATGCAGGAGCGGGCCAAGGCGGATCCCAAGATAAACTGGATCTGGGATACGGTGGTGGCCGACATTCACGATCCGTCCAAGAAGAAGGTGAGCGGCGTGCGGCTGAAGAATCTCAAGACCGGCCAGGAGAGCGATTTCGCCTGCGAGGGGGTCTTTGTCGCGATCGGCCACCAGCCGAACACCGATTTCCTGAAGGGGCAGGTGGAGCTGGATGAGAAGGGTTACCTGGTGCTCAAGAAGGGGACGCAGACCTCGGTGGAGGGGGTCTTCGGCTGCGGAGACATCCACGACATCCGGTATAAGCAGGCGGTGACGGCCGCCGGCTGGGGCTGCATGGCGGCGCTGGACTGCGAGCGGTATCGCGCGGAGCATCCATGAGGGACCCGTCATTGCGAGCCCCCGGAGGGGGCGAAGCAATCTCTTCCCTCTTTGACCTGACAGGGAAGGTGGCCCTGGTGACCGGCGCGTCGCGGGGGTTAGGCAAGGCGATGGCGCTTGCGCTGGCGGGCGCAGGCTGCGATGTGGCGGTGAACGCCCGGACCGCCGAGGCGCTGAAGGGTGTTGCCGAAGAGATCCGGCGCCTGGGCCGCAAGGTGGCGGCGGTTCCCGCCGACGTGAGCAACGAGGCGCAGGTTCAGGGCATGGTGGAGGCGGTGCAGAAGGCGTTCGGCCGGATCGACATCCTGGTCAACAACGCCGGGGTCTGGGAGGGCGGGTATCTGGTCCGCCTGTCGAGCGAGGATCTGGAGAAGGTGATGCGCGTGAATGTCACCGGTGTCTTCCTGGTGGCCAAGGCGGTGGCCAAGGTCATGCTCAAGCAGCGCTCGGGCAAGATCATCAATCAGGCCTCCATCCTCGCTTTCAAACCCAGCCCCCAGTCGCTGGCGTATGCCGCCAGCAAGGCCGCGATCATCCAGATGACGCGGGTGACGGCCCTGGAGCTGGGCCCCGCCGGCATCCAGGTCAACGCCATCGCCCCCGGCTTCTTCGAGACGGACATGACCAAGCGGTATCACGAGGGACAGGATCAGGAAGCGCTGGAGGCCTATGTGTCCCGGATCCCGGCCCGCCGGGTGGGGCAGCCGAATGACCTCAAGGGCCTGGTGGTCTTTCTGGCCTCGAAGGCGTCGGACCACATCACAGGGCAAACGATCGTCATTGACGGGGGGGAGAGCTTGGTGTAGGCAATGGGCTGCCAGATGGCCTCACTATTACACGCGGATCGCGGGTTTTCTGCGGAGCTTATCGAGCAATTTAAGGGTGGTATAATTGCAGCATGACACCCGCATGGGCCATCACGCCGGAGAAGATCAAAACAGCTGTTCAGAAAATCGTTGCTTTTGAACAGCCGGAGAAGATTATTTTGTTCGGTTCCGCCGCTCGGGAGAACACGAACATCCACAGTGATGTGGATTTCCTGGTTGTGACAAGAAATGAGGTTGAAAGCCCGCGCAAGGAAAGTGTTCGGATCCGTCAGGCATTGCGTGGTCTTTCGATGCCCATGGATATCCTGGTGATTTCAGCAAAGCGCCTGAGAGAATTGGGCGACCAGCCGGGACTTGTTTACCGGGAGGCACTGCGCGGCGGCAAAGTAGTCTATGACGCCGCGGCGTGAGCAAGTTCCTCCCGGATCGCCGCAGGAGTGGCTGGCTCACGCCGAAAGTGATCTAAACCTAGCTCGGCTGGCAAAGGCCACGAAGGGTATTTTACCCGAGCAGGCCTGTTTCCACACGCAGCAGGCAGCCGAGAAATCTCTTAAAGCGGTTCTCCTTTTCAGGCGTGTGGAATTTCCCCTCGTTCACGACCTGGAAACGCTTGTGGGTCTCCTCGAAGAGAACCGGGTTGCTTTTCCTCCGGAAATCCGAGAAACCGGCTCGCTTACCCCCTACGCGGTGGAGGCCCGTTATCCTGGGCATCTTGAAGAGGTCACTCCTTCCGACGTAGACGAAGCGATCCGCCTCGCTGAAGCCGTCTTTCGCTGGGCTGCGGGAATTCTCCGCGAGGATCGATGAGCCCGACACTTTTAGAACAGGTATCGATAACTCACGTGGCGTTATTAATGGCAGCGCTCTCCTTTGTATCACCGGCCTATGCCAAGCGTCCGATGGAAGGATTAGCGATGTACGGAGGTGAACATAATCCGGAAGTTGAACCTAATAAAGATTACAGTCAATCGGCTGCAAAATTAGGTTGGGATTATTTTTATAAAGGTGAGCCGGATATTGCGATGAAGCGGTTTAATCAGGCCTGGATGTTTGACCGTGATAGTGTCGATGCTTTATGGGGTTTCGGGGTCGTGATGGGAGCCAGGGCTGCTCAAGAAGATCCCGAGCATCATTTGCGGGAATCCGTGCGATTTTTGGAAATGGCTCATTCCAAATCGAGTAAAAATGATCGAATCATGGTGGATTTGGCGTATTCTTGCACGCTTTTGGGTTCTTTTTTAAATAGCGTTCAGCTATCGGCGGAAGGAAGTCGATATCTTGCGCAGGCAAGGAAATTATTTGAACAGTGCGAAAAGATAGATGCGACATATCCTCTACTGTATTCCAATTGGTCTGTTTTAGAGTTTTCTGGCGGCAGCCGGCAGTTGAAAAACTATTTGTTGAGACCTACGGGTGTCAAATGAATGTGAGGGATTTGGAGGGATGATCGGTATGGGAACTCTCAGTGG
>CAYFHV010000079.1:0-7455 GCA_964343105.1 uncultured Planctomycetia bacterium
CATCGTCGTCGTTCCTTGGATCTGGCCGCCTGGCGCACGCAACGCGGCTCACGCGGGGTGCTGGAACCGGCTCTTAGGGCCATGGCGATGGGGGCGGACGCGGTCGAGAGACGCATCGAGAGGCTGGCGGCGGAGCTTTACGAACAGGCCGAGGCCGAGCTTCCGCACATCCGCGCGTCCCACCGCTGGGAGATCGGGGTCCTGCGCTGGTGCATGAAGGATCCGCCGCTACGGACCCAGATCCTCCGGTTCATCGATTGCCTGCCCGCGCTCTCCGACCCGCGGGACGTGGTGCGGCATCTTCGCGAATACCTCGCCTCGGCGGAGAGCGCCCGGCTGCCCGCGGCCCTGCGCTGGGGGATTGCAGCCGCCCGCCCCAGCCTCTGGACCGCGCCGGCAGCGGCCGCCGTCACCCGCCGCACCGTCGGCGCCATCGCCCGCCTGTTCATCGCCGGAGCCACCATCGAAGAAGCCGCCCACTCCATCCGCCGGATGCAGGAGGAAGGACTGGGGGTGACGGTGGACCTTCTGGGAGAGGCGACGGTCAGCCAGAGGGAGGCGGAGGGGGCCGCTGAGCGTTATCTGAATCTCCTCCAGCGGTGGGGCTCTCTTTACCTCTCCAAACCGCATCTCTCGCTGAAGCTCTCCTCCCTGGCCTTTCCGTTCGATCCGCTGGATCCGGAAGGGGCCTGGCGTCAGATCCGGCCCCGTCTGGGATCGATCCTGCGCGCAGCGGCCCAGCAAGGGGGGTTCATCAACGTTGACATGGAACAGCATCATGTCCGGGACCTCACCCTGGAGCTCATTCAGCGCCTGCTGGAGACCGATTTCCCGAAAGAGGCCGGCGTCGGCCTGGTCATCCAGTCGTACCTTCAGGACGCTGAGCCGGTCACCCAGCGGCTCCTGGAATGGACGCGCCGCCGCGGGGTCCCGATCACGATCCGGCTGGTGCGCGGCGCCTACTGGGACACCGAGATGATCCTCAGCCGTCAGCTCGGCTGGCCCTGTCCGGTTTTCTCGGAAAAGGGCCAGACCGATGCCTGCTTCGACCGCCTGACCGATCTCCTGCTCGAAAACCACCGGCACGTCCGCCCGGCCGTGGGGACCCACAATGTCCGCTCCCTCGCCCGGGCCATCGTGAAGGCGGAAGAGCTGGGCGTGCCGCCGGACCGGTGGGAATGCCAGATGCTGTACGGGATGTCGCTTCCGCTCCAGCGAGCGCTTCTCCGGCGCGGTCTCCCCTTGAGGATCTACACCCCGATCGGCGAGCTGATCCCCGGCATGGCGTACCTGGTCCGCCGAATCCTCGAGAACACCTCGCAGTACTCGTTCCTGGCGCAAGGACTTCTCTCCCATGACCACGCCGCCGTTTGAGAATAGACCGCCCACGGATTTCTCTCGCCCGGAAAACCGGGCCGCCATGCAGCGGGCGATCGAGGAGCTCCGCACGAGACTCGGCCGCCCTGTCCCGCTCATCATCGGCAGCGAGCGGATCATCGCTCCCCGTTCGATCCCCCGCGAGAATCCCTCCCATCCCTCCGAGCGGGTCGCGCTGGTGAGCCGAGCCGAGCCGGCCCACGCGGAGAGCGCCCTGGACCGGGCGGAGGCGGCCTTCCCCGCCTGGCGCAACACGCCGGTTGCGGAACGCTCTGCTCGCCTGCGCGCGGCGGCGGAGCTCCTGCACCGGCACCGCTTCGAGCTGGCCGCCTGGGAGGTGATCGAGGTCGGAAAGCCGTGGGTCGAGGCCGATGGGGATGTCGCCGAGGCGGTGGATTATCTGAACTACTACGCGGCAGAGATGCTGCGCCTGGAATCCCACGCCGAGGTTCGTCAGGTGCCCGGGGAACAGAACCTCTACCGCCGCGAGCCGCTCGGGGTCGGGGCCGTCATCTCCCCCTGGAACTTTCCCCTGGCGATCCTGACCGGGATGACCTGCGCCGCCCTCGTTGCGGGCAACGCGGCGCTTCTCAAGCCGGCCGAGCAGGCCTCGGCCACCGCGCACCGGCTTGCGGAGCTGCTCCTGCAGGCCGGGCTGCCGCCCGGCGTCGTCCAGCTCCTGCCCGGGCTCGGGGAAGAGATCGGCGATTGCCTCGTCCGTTCACCGCGCATCCGCTGGATCGCCTTCACCGGCTCCAAGGAGGTGGGCCTGCGGATCGTGCGCCTCGCCTCCGAGACGCCCGCGGGTCAGGCCCACGTCAAGAGAACGATCGCCGAGATGGGCGGCAAGAACGCCGTGATCGTTGACCAGGACGCCGATCTCGATGAAGCGGTGCTCGGGACCGCCTTCTCCGCCTTCGGCTATCAGGGCCAGAAATGCTCCGCCTGCTCGCGCGTCATCGTGCTGCAGCCGGTCCTGGGGCGGTTCCTCGAGCGCCTCGTGGAAACGGTGCGCTGCCTGCCGGTCGGCCCGGCCGAGATCCCCTCCACCGTGATCGGCCCCCTCGTGGACGCCGGCGCGCGGGAGAAGGTCTCAAGCGCCATCGCCCAGGGGAAGAAAGAGGCGCGGGTCGCATACGAGGGGGAGCTGCCGCCGGATCTGGAGGGCCATTTCGTAGCCCCGGTCATCTTCCGGGACGTTCCCCCGGACAGCCGCATCGCCCAGGAGGAGATCTTCGGACCGGTCCTGTCGGTGATTGCGGCCCGGTCCTTCTCGGAAGCGATCGGGATCGCCAACGCCTCCGCCTACGCCCTGACCGGGGGAGTCTACTCCCGCTCCCCCGCCCACATCGAGCAGGCGAAGCGAGAGTTCCTCGTGGGCAACCTCTACGTGAACCGCAAGATCACCGGCGCCGTGGTGGGCCGACAGCCGTTCGGGGGCCTCAAGCTCTCCGGGGTCGGCTACAAGGCGGGCGGACCGGACTACCTGCTGCAGTTTCTGCAGGCGAGGACGATCACCGAGAATACCCTCCGCCACGGCTTCGCCCCCATCGAGGAGTAGCTCCTGGCCGAGCGCCGTCGAGGAGTAGCCCCTAGCCGAGCCCCCAGCCGGTAAAGAGCTCCACGCTCATCGGATCGTAGATTTCCCTCATCACAAAGAGGCGGTAGAACGCACTTAGATCGAGCCAGACCAGGAGGAGGAAGACCGTCGCCATCCCCACGGTGCCCTTCAGGTTTCCGTCCCTGTCGCCCAGCAGCCGTTGAAGCAGAAGGACCGCTCCAAGGCGAATGGGAGTCTCCAGGAGGAGCGCGTAACGGATGTTCTTGGTGATTGGGATCGAAAGGACCAGGAAGAGGATCGGGATCACGGCCCACCACCAGAGATGAGCGTTGCGCACCCGGGCACCCGCTAGGTAGCCGACCCATCCCACGTACAGCAGGGTCGGCAAAGGGGAGAGCAGCAGAAAATCCAGGACGTACCGGAACCAGGGCCCTTGCCCGTACTTCAGCGCATAGGGATTGGAGGCGGGAGAGCGGAGGTTCCCGGAGATCGTCTCCCAGAGCGGCTCCCATCCACCGGAAGCGATCGCCATCAGGACAACCGCTGCGCCGATCGGCAGAACCGACGTGGAGAGAAACGGCACCCACGGAAACGGCCTCCCTCCCCGAAGCGCGAACCACCCGATCGGGACAAGGACGAGAGGGATCAGCAGCCACATCCCCTCCTTGGCGAGAAACGTCAGGGTGAAGAGGGCGGCGATAACGAGCCACTGGCGCCGGGGGGCCGAGCCGGCGAACCAGGCCCGCGCGAACGCGAGCAGGCAGAGGACGCTGAGCGCCGCCACCAGGCTGTCGGAGAGGGCCCTCCGGGCCATGGCAAGGTGCAGGGGCGACACCGAGACCAGCAGGGACGTCCAGAACGCCGTCCGCTCTCCGAACAATCCGCGCAGCCCAAAGAAGAGAAGGATCAGCAGGACCAGGAAGGCACTCAGCGAGAGGAGCTGCAGACTCTCAAAGCCGGTTCCCAGAATCCGCACCGCCGCCGCCCCCAAGCCGATGGTCGTCAGGCGCACCGGGGTGGGGAAAAAGAGGTTCCCAGGGTCGCTTCGGTACCACTCCACCAGGTCCGGAAAAGCCGAGGGGCCCTGTTTCGCCACCGTGGAGGCATAAACGAGATAATGGCCCTCGTCGGCGGCGCCGGCGAACCGCACCCCATCCAGGGTCGGAACGATCACCGACAGCGCCAGAAACAGCGGAAGCCCGAGCAGGATCCAGCGCCCCGCTCTCACCGGGGTTCGGCCCCTCCTTCTAAGCGGCGGCCGTCGGGATCGAAGATCCGCAGCCGCACGATCCCGGCCCGCTGAAGCCAAAACTGGAGGGTGGCGACCACGACCCCCCACCCGTACACGATCGCCCGCCAGGGGCTGATGGAGGAGGACGCCGGCAGAAACCGGGCCGGGGTGGAGACCTCTCCGATGTCGTAACCGAAATAGACCGCTTGAACGAGGATCTGGTTGTCGAAGAGAAAATCGTCGGAGTTCTCCAGAAGCGGCACCCGGAGGAGGAACTCCCGGGAGAAGGCACGGAAGCCGGTGTGGTACTCGGAGAGCTTCTGGCTGAGCAGAAGGTTCTGGCCGAGGGTCCAGAGCCGGTTGAAGACATACTTGTACAGCGGCATTCCCCGCCGGAGCGCCCCCTTGCCCAGGATCCTCGAGCCCAGCGCCACGTGAAACAGCCCGGAGGCGATGAGCCCGGCCAGGGCCGGGACCAGCTCCGACGGGTACTGGTAATCCGGATGGAGCATCACCACGATGTCGGCCCCCCGATTCAAGGCGGCCTGATAGCAGGTCTTCTGGTTGGCGCCGTACCCCTGGTTGGTGACGTGCCGGATGAACGGGATCCCCAGCCGGCGGGCCGTCTCGACCGTCCGATCCTGGCTCCCATCGTCCACCAGAACCACCTCGTCCACCACGTCCCGGGCGAGGCCGCTGTACGTCCGCTCCAGGGTCCGCTCGGCGTTGTAGGCTGGCAGAACCACCGCCACCTTCCTGCCGCCGATCACGCCCCGTGCTCCCCCTGCCGAGGATCCTCCACCTCCCAGATGACAAACACCTCCAGCGGAGCCCGGGAGAAGGTGTAGGGGAGGAGCGCAACGGTCCCCGGCGAATTGACGTTGGAGTAAAAGTTCGACATGGCAACCTGGCTGATCGTCCGGATCGGCAGAGCGGGTAGGGCAGGAGTGACCACCGTCAGATGGGGACGGATCCGGGCGTGGAATCCGGGGGGCCATCTCATCCCGCCCGTGAGGGGCGGAAGTAGGATCTGGGGCCATGGCTGGCTGGCGATCACCACGCGATCCCCCGTCCCCGGATGATCCCGGTGAACGTCCAGCGGACGAAAGCCGGACTGCTCCATGTAGCGCTGAAAGCCCCAGTGTCCCGCGAACCAGTTCCTCCCGGAGTGACTCCGATACGCGGGGGCGACGTTTAGGGCGAATCGCCGGTAAACCTCGGCCTGCTCATAATCCGCCCAAGAGACCATCCCACCCATCCCCAGGGTGCCCAGCAGAGCGCATCCCAACAAGAGCCGACCGCGACGGGAATCGTCCGGCTGAATCCGACGCAGAAAGAGAAGAACCCACGGAGGGATCAGCAACAGAATCCGGCGCACCGCAGGGAAGTATTGAAAGGGAACGGACACAAAAGCGATGAAGAACCAGAGGAGGAGCGCAAACTCTTCCCGGGCCTTCGGCGGGCCGGTGAGGTCCTGCAGACGTGCGCTCAAGGGGCGAAAAACGAGCGTGTACAGACCGGTGATCCCAGCCGAAAGGGCGATCCCCATCCAGAGGGTGGAGACGGGGGAATAATCCCATGCCCAGCGGGCCGTCAGGGCGAACAGAGCCGCGGAAATCAGGAAGACGCCCAGACAGGCCGTTCCCCACACCCCCCTCTCCTTCCACGTCAGCAGCAAGCTCACCGGAAAGAGAGTCGCCGCCCCCACATAAAGCAGGACGGATGCCATCTGAATGGCCAAATCCTGCAAGGAGCGCGCAGCGGTGCCCTGGATCGTCTGTGAATGGATGCCGAAGTGGGAGACCCCATAGAGCCACCGGGAACCCAGATCCCACAACGCAAAAGGGATCAGGGCCGCGCACACCGCCGTCACCCCCACCCTCCACCGCCTGAAGAGGAGCGCATAGGTTGCAAGGATGGGGACCATCAGCAGGCCGCTGTACTTCATGAGGGAGGCGAGCCCCGCCAGCAATCCTGCCAGCATGGCCCACCGGTGGTCGTTCCGATCGCAGGCGCGGATCAGGCTGACGACGGCCAACACCCCGAGGGCCAGCACGCCGACGTCCGGCATGCACGTGTGCCCCATCACCCAAACAGCTGGCGTGAACATGGCCAGCAGGGCGGCCGGGACCGGAGGGACCCCATAACGCCGGCCCAGCGACGCCATTCCGAAGAACAGCAGCGCGATGAAAACGAAGCTGAGAAGATGGAGGGGCCATTCTCTCAGACCACCCACCTGGATGACGGCGGCCAGGAGATAGCAGTGTAGCGGCGGATTCCCGAAGGATTCCAGGGCGGGCCGGGAGACACCGTCCAGATTGAGGGAGAACCCGTACGGGTCCAGCGGATGCTGGATGATCTGTTGAGCGATGGCAAGGAAACTCTGGTCGTCAATGTGAAAGGCCTGGTGAAGGAACGGCAGGTGCAGAAAAAGGATCAGGAGAAGCCCCAGGCTCCAGCCGAAGCGAGGGCTCAGCACCGAAAGAAATCCTTCACCGCCTGGATCACCCGGTCCATCTGGGCTTCCGTCAACTCCGGGAACATGGGAAGGGAGAGGAGGCGTTGGGATAATCGCTCCGCATGGGGAAACTGGCCCATCCGATAACCAAGATCCCCACAGGCCGGCTGGAGGTGGATCGGTTTGGGATAGTGGATACCTGTATGGATACCGGCCTGGGTGAGGAACTGGCGGAGCGCATCCCGGCGACCGGTTTCGATCATGAACAGGTGGTAGACGGGCGTGCCCTCCGTCAGGACCTCCTGGAACCGAATATCCCCCACCCCGTCGAGCAGCGCCCTGTATCGCCGTGCATGAGCGGCCCGAGCCGAATTCCATTGAGGCAGGCGCCGCAACTTCACCCGCAGGACGGCCGCCTGCAGGGTGTCCAAACGGGCATTGGACCCCTTCTCCACATGATCGTGCGGGGCAGCCTGCCCATAGTGGCGCAGACAGCGCAGCCTCCCGGCCAGCCGATCGTCGTCCGTCGCCACCATCCCGCCGTCTCCATAAGCCCCAAGATTCTTGGAGGGATAGAAGCTGAAACAGCCTAAGGTCCCCAGGGACCCGCAGGGGCGTCCCCCAACCAAAGCCCCGTGGGCTTGAGCGGCATCCTCGACGACCCGCAAGGAGCGCCTGCGGGCAATGTCCGAGAGCGGCCCCATCCTCGCCGGCTGGCCCCCCAGGTGCACCGGAATCACCGCCCGGGCCCGCTCCGTGATGGCCGACTCCACCTGATCCACATCGAGGTTGTACGTGAGGGGGTCGCAATCCACCAGCACCGGCTTA
>CAYFHV010000080.1:0-7369 GCA_964343105.1 uncultured Planctomycetia bacterium
TTCTCCATCGTGGCGATGATCGCGGCCTTTGCCATCCCGAATCTCCTGCGGGCACGGCACAACGCGAACGAGACCGCCGCGGCGAGCGCGAGCGGCCCGGCAGGCCCCGGCTCTCCGGAGCCGGAATAGGGGGAACCGTTCTTCGGGTAAACTTACCAGCAGGAGGTGAGCTCACATGGGTTCACGAAGGAATCGTCCTGGTTTTACTCTGATCGAGATGATGGTGGCGGTGGCGGTGCTGGCGGTGGTGCTGGCGATCGCCCTGCCCAATTTCCTCAAGATGTGGATGGTGGGCAACGAGGGATCCGTGGTGGAGTCGATGCGGTCGATCGGCCAGGCCTGCGAGAGCTACCGGATGCAGGGGACTCAGGGCGGGGTGGGTGAGTACCCGTTTGTGTTACGCGGCCTCACGGCCGCGAATCCCCCGTACCTGGACAGCCGTTTCGGCGCGGTGGCCGCGGGTGGAGTCTGGCGCGGGTACCGATGGGCCTATCAGGTCGGGCCCCAGCAGAGCCGGCGGGTGGGGAACAAGCTCTTCCAATTCAGGGACAGCTACACCCTCCGGGCCGACCCGGTCTGGCGAGGGGTGACCGGACAGCGGAGCTTCTTCGCAGACCAGACCGGGGTTGTCCGATTCAACGTGGCGGGCCAGGCCGGTTCGAACGACACCCCGGTCGAATAGGCCGTAAACTGAGTTTCATTTTTTAACGCCGGAGGCCTTGATTTTTCCAGAACAGGTCAGGTAGAGTTGTTCTGGGATGTACGCGGGTGCTGTAATTCCTTATCCCGCAATGAGATGTGTAAATTTACCATAAGAGAAAATGGGAGGAATTGCGATGCGATTATCACGATTATCCCGTAGGTCGAATCGGGGTTTCACGCTCGTTGAGATCATGATCGTGGTCGCGATCATCGCCCTGCTGGCGGCGATTGCGATCCCGAACCTGCTGCGCGCTCGGCACAATGCGAACGAGGCGGGGGCGATTGGAGCGATGAGGACGCTCTCCACGGCGATGGAGTCGTTCCGCGCGGCTCAGACTCCGCCGACGTATCCGTTCAGTCTGTCGCAGCTCTCCTCAGCGGTGCCGCCGTACGTGCCGGCGACGCTGACCGGCTTGGTTGGACGGCAGGGGTATCGGTACCAGTATTTTCTGACGAGTGCCAATACCTACGTCCTGCAGGGAATGCCACTGCAGCGGCAGACGACAGGGACTCGGACGTTCTATGTCGATCAGACGGGCGTGATCCGGGCTTCCGGCACCGGGTTGGCGGGGCCGACTTCCCCCGAGATCGAATAGACGGGCCGGATCGTTGAGTCAGAGAAGGACGGAACGATGGAGCGGGCGGCTGTCCGAACGGGCTACCGCCCGCTCTGCCTTTGCGGCTTAGGAAATGCGATGAAAAGGGATCGGACAGAAAAAAGAGGAATGCGAGGGTTCACGCTGGTCGAGGTGGTGATCACCGCCGCGATCTTTGCGGTGGCGGCGGTGGCGCTCATGGCCGGCTTCCTGTCCGGGCTCATGCTGGTGGAATCGGGCCGCACCATGGCCACGGCGGCTGCGGATGCGCGGACCGTCCTTGAAGAGATGCGGCGTCAGTCCGGCAGCGGGCTGGCCGCAGTGACGCAGGTTAACTGGCCCACGTGGGCGCGCGACACGGGAGGGCTGACCACTCTGGAGAACGAGAGGGTTTCGGTCAGCTACCGGAATCCCGCAGCGGATCCCCTGGAGGCGACGGTGACGGTGAGTTGGAAGGAGAGGAGCCGGGAGCGGTCATCCAGCTTCACCGGCCTGGTGACGCGGCGATGAGAAGGGGCAGAGGCGGCTTCAGCCTGGCGGAGCTCTTGATCGTGGTGGTCCTCTTTGGGCTGATCTCCGCGGCGCTGATGATGGTGCTGGTCGCCTCACAGAGGAGCTGGACGGTGGGATCGGCGCAGTCCGTTCTCACGTCCGAGCTACGGCGGGCGCTGGACTGGATGAGCCGGGACCTGGCGCAGAGCCGGCCCGGCCGGATCACGCTGCCCGTGGAGCGCCTCAGGGGGGACCTGCGCTGGGACACGACGGCGGTCTTTCGGATCCCGAAGGATTTGAACGGGGATCGCTCCGTGCTCGATGCGAACGGCCAGGTCGTCGAGTGGTCCAACGACATCACCTTCGCGCTGGGCGGGAGGAACAACACCCTTTCGCGGGCTGAAGTGAATCAGCCGGGGCGTCAGCCCCGCACGCTCTTGAGCGTCCTGGCCAATCACGTCACGGACGTCCGCTTCCGGCGGTGGAAGGACACGCCGGATGTGGTGGAGATCCAGATGACGGCCACCACCATCAACGAGGTCGGTGAAGTCATGTCACGAACCTTGGGTACGCGGGTCAAGGTGAGGAACTGAAAGGAGATCCGATGAAAAAGTTCAGCTGGCTTCTTGGATTGATTGTCCTGCTGGGGATGGGATACCTGCTGGGCCTGAACCCGATCCCAGCGCCCCTCACGGGGGAAAGGGAGTCGAAGCTGGTCGCGGGCGAGATGCTGGTCCAGTTCAAGCCCAGCATCCCGGAGGCGGAGGCGCGGCGGCTGATTGAAGGCACCGGGGCCACGGTCAAGGAGAAGATCGATCCGCAGCGGATCTTCGTCGTCTCCTTCCCGCGGTCGATCTCCGCAGGCGACATGCTCCACCGCCTGCAGACGATGCCCCAGGTGGCGCACGCCGAGCTGCACGGGATGTATGAGGCACTGGGGTGGGATCTCTGGGTTCCTGCAGAGGCCTGGGCGGAGGAGCCGAGTACGACCCTGGGAGCGGGTTCCAAGGTGCGCGTGGCGGTCATTGATACCGCCATCGACTCAAACCATACGGTGCTCCAGGGCAAGACGGTGGAGGGCTACAACTTCGTGAGCAATACCACGAACACCCAGAGCACGGGAACCGGTGTGGACTGGCATGGGACTGCCTCCACCGGGCGGGTCCTGGATGGATCGGGGGATGCCAACGTGGAGATCATGCCGGTGACGGTCTTGAGCTCCGGCGGATGGGGAACCTGGGCGAACGTCATCAAGGGAATCAACTACGCGGTGGACAACGGGGCGCAGATCATCAACATGAGCCTGGGGGGGACCGGCTATTCGCCGCTCGTGCAGGAGGCGATTGACCGGGCGGTCTCCAAGGGGGTGGTCGTGGTGGCGGCTTCGGGCAACACCGGCCAGGACATGCCCTTCTATCCGGCGGCCTATCGCGGGGTGATCTCGGTGGCGGCAACGAACGAGGCCGGGAAAGCAGCCGGATTCACCACCTATCACCAGAGCGTGGACATTGCCGCTCCGGGAGCTACCCAGAAGGTGCTCAGCCACGGCGGTTTCCGGTACTCCCAGGGGACTTCCTTTGCCGCGCCGTTCATCGCAGGACTGGCGGCAATGCTGAAGTCCGCCTTCCCGTTCCTGACGCCGATTCAGGTCGAGCAGACGATCAAGGCGAAGGCGAACAACGTGTACGACAAGAACGGTGACCGGTACAAGGGGAAGCTCGGAGCCGGGTTCCTCAACATGCTGGATGTGAAGAAGTGGATGGACGACATCCGCGCGGGGCGGTTCCGCTTCCCGTGGCAGCAGGGGGCCGTGCAGCCGCCGGTCGTTCAGCCGCCGCCGCAGCCGCAGCCGGTCCGGCCGGGGCAGCCATGGCTGGCCCGGGGCAAGGGGCACAGCGGCAACTACATTGTGACCCCCGGCGGGGAAGTGGTGAAGGAGTAACGGCCATGATCGCGCGGCGAGGGGTTGGCCAACGCGGCTTTTCGCTGCCGGAGCTCGTCACCGTGGGTGCCATCGTCGCGCTGGTGGCGGCGGGGGCCACGGTGGGGGTGATCCGGCACCGGCAGAACGCCGAGGATATCCGGATGCAGGCCGAGCTCGGCACGATCTACAAGGGGATGGAGGCGTACCGCACGGTGAACGGCCGGTACCCCACGAGCTACGCGCAGCTCAGGGAGTTTGTTTCCATACCGAATTTCGATCGGCGGTACGAGATCAACCCGAATCCATGAGCGAAAGGAGCGGAACAAGATGGGGCAGGCGGTGAAGGAGATCCTGGTCCAGTTTCATTTCGGCCTGGAGCCGGGAGCGCGGGAGCGGATCCTCCGGGATTTCGGCTGCACGGTGAAGGAGGAGATCCTCCCGCAGCGGATCGTGGTGGTGGATCTTCCGGCTGGGAAGGATCTGGGCGATCTGGTCGGTCGTCTCCGGGAGGCCGACGGGGTGTCATACGCGGAGCCCAATGGAGAGGTGGAGGTCTTGGAAGGGGGTGCTTGAGATGAAGCGCAATCAGGGAGCTGTTCTTCTACTGGCCTTGTTGGGATTGACCACGATCAGCGTCCTGGCCGGCGCGTTTGTCCAGATGGGGGTCTATGAACAGCGCTTTTCTGAGAAGAACCAGGACAGCGTCCAGGCCTTTTACCTGTCGGAGTCTGCGCTGGACTCGGGCTTGAGCTGGCTCAGGGGCCAGCTCATTCCGCCCACCTGGACCGACCGCCGGGTTCTGCCGGGGGGATGGCGGACCCTGGGACGGGGGGTGTTTCTGACCACGATTGACCCGGACGACAACAACCCGGTCTCCGGCGTGAAGCGCTTTACCATCGAGGGATGGGGAGCGAGCGGGACGGTGGCGAGTCCGCTGGCGGCCCGGCAGACGAGGATGGTCGTCCAGACGGAGTCTTTTGCGCAGTACGCCTACTTTACCAACAGCGAGCTAGCCCCCAGCGGTGTCCCCGTTTGGTTTGTCACGGGCGACCGGATCGAGGGACCGACGCACACCAACGGCCAGTTCCGTATGTACGGTCGGCCGGAGTTCCAGGGGCCCGTGAGCAGCGTGGCCAGGAACTTCATTGCCTGGGGCGGCTCCGGGCACACGCAGCCGATCTTCAAAGAGACGCCGAAGTTCGGGGTGGCGCCCAAGAAGTATCCGACCAGCATGCCTCCCGAAATTCCGCAGAGCGCCAGATCGGGGGGCACCGTCTTTAAAGGGGACACCTCGGTGACACTTCTGGCGAATGGCACGATGCGGGTCACCAACAGCCAGCAGGGGTTGACCAATAAGGTGATGCAGCTTCCCAAGAACGGGGTGCTGTATGTGGACGGAGGAACGCTCTCCCTCCAGGGGACGCTGAGCGGCCAGCTGACGGTGGCTTCGAGCGCCGATATCCGGCTCGAGGGCTCGGTGACGTATGCGAGCGATCCGCGCCGGAATCCGCAGAGCAAGGACGTCCTGGGGATCGTGGCGGGCAAGAACGTGGTCATTCCCCAGTCGTCACCCCATGATATGCAGATCCACGGCTCCATCATGGCCATCGACTCGGCCTTTGGGGTGGAGAACTGGTGGGACCGCAGCAACGCGAAGGGAAAGCTCACCATCTACGGGGGACTCATTCAGAAGAACCGCGGGCCCGTGGGGAGCTTCGATCCGTCCACCGGACGGATCCTTTCGGGCTACCAGAAGGATTACCATTACGACCCGCGGCTGGGCGGGCTTTCACCACCGGCCTTTCCGAACACCGGCGATTACAAGACGCTCGTCTGGCAGGAGGACTCGTCATGAGCAAGAGGGCGAAGATTCTGCTGTTGGGCTTCACGGCTCTTGTCTTTGCGGTCTACTTTGCGCTCATCGGGATGGCTCCCCGCCTAGACTCAAGCGGCTCGGGCAAGGCGGTTCAGCTGCCCAAGCCAGAGGAGCTGGGGCCTGTTCTTCCGGGGTCCCCGCTTCCTGCGGAGGCTTCCGCTCCAGGGGAAGAGATTGCTCCTGACGCGGTATCTCATCGCGGAGGGCCGGCCCGGCTGAATCCTCCGCCGGAGGTGCGCAGGCAAATGGAGAAGGACGGCTCGATTGCTTACTAATTCAACCTAACGAAACCAAGGGGGTTTTCTGATGAAAGGCCTGATTCGATTGGTTCATTTCACGTTCGCGCTGGTCCTCGGGCTCACGTGGGCCGGGATCGGCCTGGCCGAGGAGAAGGGGCCGGAGTTCAAGAGCGAAACGTACCTGGTAGGGAAAAGCGGGAGTTGTTCCTGGATGAACCCACCCATCGGCATGGGGTTGGCGGCGGACGGGAACCATTTGTATCTGTCCGGTTTTGACAGGGCCATGGTGACGACCAACACCCAAACGCTTGTGGCGAAGTACGCCCTGCCTCCCGGGCCCTCACCGGCATGGACCTTCCTGTGGCCGGACGACCCGAATATCCAGTCTCACTACATCCTCAACAGCATGGCAGCTACCTCGGAGGGGCTGTTTCTCGTGGGCAATGCCAGGGTGGATGCCGCGAACCGGTATGGAGTCTGGGCGACACGAAGCGTTCTGGTCCGATATTCGCTGAACGGTGCAACCGGCACGGGGGTCGGCGGGAGCGAGCTGACGATCCGGCCGTTCTTCTACCCTTCGTACAACGGACACGAGAATTTCTCAGACATCCTCGCCGTCAAAGAGGGAGGGGCCACCTTCCTCTATGCCACGGGATCTGCGGAGGCAGGGGAGCAGAGTGGCCTTGCCGCCATCCTGGCCAAGTTCGATACACAGGGGACGCTCCTCTGGTGGAAAGCCCTGGGGGTCCCCTCGCTGCCCGCCGGGCCGCCAACGGAGCCCGTCTGGCGGTCCTGAATGGGCACCTGTACGTGTCAGGCGCTGTTGTCGAGGACACCCTCTACGATTGGGGAAACTGGAGGGCCCACATCAAACCGTTTCTGTGCAAGGTGGATCCCGCCGGCAACGTCCTCTGGTTCAAGATCCATTCCGAATCGATCGATTCCGAGATCTATGCGGGAGTCGGGGACTTGGTCGGTTTGGGGGAGCACCTCTATTTGGCCACGACCCTTCGGCTGGCACCGGCCGCTGCGCCGGATGCGCTCCTTTTGAAATTCGACGAAGCGGGCAACCTGGTCTGGAACAAGCGCTGGGGGACCAGCGCGGAGGACCGCGCCTTTGCGATTGCGGCGGCCAACAACCGGCTCTACGTCACGGGCACCACCAGAGGATGGGTGGCCGGCGGGGAAAAGGATGTCTTCCTCCTGGAGGTGGATCCTGCCAGTGGAGATGTCGTTTCGGTGAATTACCACGGCGGGAAGTTCGACGACCGGGCCTTCAATCTGCTTGTCGCTGGAGGAGAGCTCTACGTCCTGGGGGATTCGTACAGCCACTCGAACTTCACGAAGCTGGAGATCATGCTCCTCCGTTACTCGCTTTCCCGCGAGCCGCCGGTGCTGACGGTTCCGATTGACATTAAGCCCGGGCGGCATCCGAACCCGATTAATCTCAAGTCGAAGGGGAGGATTCCGGTGGCGATTCTGTCCAGGCCGGATTTCCTGGCAGCGAAGGTGGTGGACCGGGCTTCCCTGACGTTCGGGC
>CAYFHV010000081.1:0-7331 GCA_964343105.1 uncultured Planctomycetia bacterium
GATCACCTCGCCCGCGGCGATCTTGTTGGCCACCCACTCCGGCAACACCCGGATGGCGCCCATCACCGTTCCCTTGAATCGGTCCCAGGTGCCGGAGTGGGTACCGGACCGGCCTTCGGTACCTGGTACCCTGTGAGGATCTGCTCCGCCCGTTCGGTGACCGTCCGTGGGATCCCGGCGAGCTTGGCCACGTGGATGCCGTAGCTGCGATCCGAGCTGCCCCGCGCGACCTTGCGGAGGAAGACGATCCCCTCCGGTGTTTCCCGGACCTGCATCGTGTAGTTCTTGATCCCGCCGATCGATTCCTCGAGCCGGATGAGCTCGTGGTAGTGCGTCGCGAAGAGGGTCCGCGGCCGGACCGGGCCGGAGCTCAGGTGCTCGCAGATCGCCCAGGCCAGACTCACCCCATCGAAGGTGGAGGTGCCGCGTCCGACCTCGTCCAGTATGAGAAGACTCCGGGAGGTCGCCGACTGGAGGATGTGCGCCATCTCGATCATCTCCACCATGAAGGTGCTCTCGCCCCGCGCCAGGTCGTCGCGCGCGCCGATCCGCGTCAGGATCCGATCCACCCAGCCGATCCGCGCCGAGTCCGCCGGAACGAAGGAGCCGATCTGGGCCAGGAGGACGATCAGGGCCACCTGGCGTATGGTCGTGGATTTGCCGGCCATGTTGGGGCCGGTGAGGAGGATGATCTGGTGACCCTCCGCATCCAGGAAGGCATCGTTCTCCACGAACTGGCCTGCCGGGAGCATCGCCTCCACCACCGGATGGCGCCCTCCCTGGATGGAAAGCTCGAGAGAATCCGCCAGCTCCGGGCGCACCCATCGCTTCTGGACCGCAACGAACGCCAGCGACGCCAGAGCGTCGAGAATCGCCGCCGCCCTGCCGCAGGCCTGCAGGGGGGCCAGCCCCTCGAGCACCCGCCCCCGGACCTCCTGAAAAAGCTCCTGCTCCAGCTCCTTCATCTTCTCCTGCGCACCGGAGATCCGCTCATCCCACTGGGTCAGCTCCGGCACCACGAACCGCTCGGCGTTGGCCAGCGTCTGCTTCCGGACGTACTCCGGCGGCAACAGGTGGAGGTTCGCCTTGCTCACCTCAATGGAGTAACCGAAGACCTGATTGTAGCGGACCCGCAGCGACCGGATCCCGGTGCGCTGCGCCTCCCGCCGCTCGAATTCGACCAGCCAGGATTTGCCGCGGGAGGCCAGACCCCGCAGCTCATCCAGCTCCTTGGAGTAGCCGTCCCGGATGAGCCCACCCTCCCGCAGAGAGAGGGGCGCCAGGTCGTTGATCGCGCGGGCGATGAGATCCCGCAGCTCCGGAAAGGGCTGCAGATCCCGGCCCAGCTCCTGAAGGATCGGGCTCTCGGCCTCGCGGAGCAAGCGCTGGAGTCCCGGCGCCTGCTCCAGGAAGGTCTTCAGGTGGAGGAGATCCCGCGCGTGCGCCACACCGTAATTCAAACGGCTCAAGGTCCGCTCCACGTCCCGGATTCCCTTCAGGCCCGACCGGATCGCCTCCATCCACGGGGGCCGGCCGGCCAGCTCCGCAACCCCCTCCTGGCGCTTCCGGATCCGCTCCAGCCGCAGCAGGGGACGCGTCACCCACTGGTACAGCGTCCGGCTGCCCATCGGGGTCAGCGTTTCATCGATGCAGCCCAGCAGGGTCGCCGACCGACCGGCCCGATCCCCGCCGGCGCTCCCCAGGCTCGAAACCAGCTCCAGGGATCGCAGCGTCTGCCGGTCGAGCGCCATGAACTCGCTCGACTCCAGGAGGACCGGAAGCTGCACGTGCCCAAGGGCCGAATGGAGATGATCCTTCAGGAACCTGAGCACCGCGCCGGCTGCCCCCACCGCCAGCGGACGATCGTGGAAAACGATCGCCCGGTCCGAGGCGAGCCCGAAGCCCTCCTGCAGCATGCGCAGCCCCTCGGCGCCCTCGAAGACCCAATCGTCGTAGACCGTCACGGTCGCACGGAAGGTGTGACGGACCATGTCGGACAGCTCCGGCTGTTCCGAAAGCTGCCGTGGAAGGATCACCTCCTTCGGCCAGAGCAGCGTCAGCTCGCTCGGCAACCTCGGTCGCTCCAGCTGGCGCACAAAAAACTCCCCGGTCCCCAGATCCAGGGCGGCGAGGCCAATCTGATGGGAGTCGCAGGAAACGGCGACGATGTACTCCGGCTGCCCGGTCCGGACCTCCTCGTCCAGGGTGGTGGCCGGGGTGATGATCCGGGTGATCCGGCGGCTCATGAGGCCTTTGCCCGCCCGGGGATCCCCCATCTGCTCGCAGATGGCCACCTTCAGGTTCCGGTCCAGCAGCGTCCGGACGTAGTGGCCGAAAGCGTGATGGGGCACACCGCACATGGGGACGCGGCCGGCCGGCCCCCCGTCTCGGCCGGTGAGCACGATGTTGAGGATCTCCGAGGCCCGCACGGCGTCTTCGAAGAACATCTCGTAGAAGTCCCCCAGGCGAAAGAAGAGGATGGTGTCCGCTGGCAGGGTCTTCTTGATGGAGCGGTACTGCTCCATCATGGGCGTCAGCTTCTGACGATCCAAGGAGGAGAGACCTTCGGTCATGAAAATCGGGGAGCCCTTAGGCGAGGAACAGTATAGCCGATCCACCAGCACAAAAAAAGCGCCCCGGGTGCTCGCACCCGGGGCACCGGGAACAGATGAAGAGCAAAACCGCCTTCTAGCCTTCCTCCCCTACCTCGACCGGCTTGGCAAAGGAGAGCGCTACGGCGACGTTCTTGCCGTCCTTCACCAGGTAATCCACATCCACCTCATCCCCTGAGGCAACCTCCTGAAGGGAGTTCACCCCGCTGATCTCCGCCTTGGGGTCGATGGAGTAGGCCACCTCTTTCTCCTCGCCGGTGTCGTAGTCGAATTCCGTGACCACGACCTGATCCTTGGACACGCTCTTGACCGTCCCGAACGCATACTCCGGCTCCTCTCCTGCCTCCGGAGCGGCCGGCGCCGCTGGCGCCGCCGGAGCAGTCGCCTGCCCGGCGTGCTCCTGCCCGCCGTGCTCGGCCTGAGCCCAGCCGGTCCCTGAACTCACGGCCCAGAGCATCAGAGCCGGAACGAAAATTGGCAACCACCTTTCCCTGCCCGTCATCTTCTCGTCTCCTTTTTCCCTGCCGGTTCTGGCAGACGACCCAATCATATCACAAAAGTGGGGTACAATAGCTTTATGCGCTTCGCCGCATCCCTCTCCGATCACAAAGATCCCGCCCGAGCCGTGGAGGAGACGGCCGACCGCGTCCTCCAGGAGCTCGACGGCCAACCCGCCCACCTAGCCCTCCTGTTCGTCTCCTCCCTGTACCGCGCCGACTGGAAGGCCCCCCTGCAGGCCCTCCGCCGGAAGCTGGGCTCTCCGGTCCTGCTCGGATGCACGGGAGGCGGCATCCTCGCTCAGGGCCGGGAGTTGGAATGGGTGCCGGCGGTGTCGCTGGCAGCCGGCTTCCTTCCCAACGTCAAGATCCACCCCTTCCGGGTCTCGCCGGCCGACCTCGAGGAGGCCCGCAGCGCCGGCTTCTGGATCGAAAAGAGCGGCGCCTCCCCCACGCAGGAGCCGGTCGGGATCCTGCTGCCCGAGCCGTTCTCCTGCGATTGCCTGGCGCTTGTCCAGGCGCTCAATGCCGCGTATCCCAAGATCCCGATCATCGGGGGTCTGGCCAGCGGGGCCAAGCAGGCGGGCGAGAACGCCCTCTTCTTCAACGACGAGCTCCTCGGGGAGGGGGCCGTCGGGGCGCTCCTGACCGGGGATGTCACCCTTCAGACGATCGTCTCCCAGGGGTGCAAGCCGATCGGCCGGCCCTTCATCGTGACCAAGGCCGAGGAGAATGTGATCCTCGAGCTGGCAGGTACACCGGCCACCGAGGCCCTCCGGCAGTTCTACGAGAAGCTGCCCGACGCCGACAAGGCGCTGGCGCAGCGGGCGCTTCTGCTGGGGGTCGTGATGGACGAGTACCGGGAGTCGTTCCGGCGCGGAGACTTCCTCATGCGGAACCTCATCGGGATGGACCCCTCCACCGGCGCCATCGCCGTCGGCGACCGGATCCGGGTGGGACAGACCGTTCAGTTCCACGTCCGGGATGCCGACACCTCGCGCGAAGATCTCCAAACGCTTCTGACAGAGCAGTCCCTGGCGCTCTCCCAATCCCCGCCGGCCGGGGCTCTCCTCTTCAGCTGCCTGGGCCGCGGCCAGGAGCTCTACGGCGAGCCGGACTACGACACCCGGGCCATCCAGAAGGCGATCGGCCCCTGCCCCATCGCCGGCTTCTTCTGCAACGGCGAGATCGGCCCCATCGGAAGCCGCAATTACCTCCACGGCTTCACCTCCTCGCTGGGCCTTTTCCGCCCCCGCAACTCCTCCTAGCACAGGATCAGGCCGCGACTCCTAGCGCAGGATCAGGCCCCGGCGGTTCTGCTTGACCAGAAACCCATGTGACTTGGAGACGAGGGGGGCCAGCGCGCCCGCCCGCACCACGGTCCACTCTCCAAACCGGTCGCTCACATGGTCGATCCCGCGATCCACCTGCCGGAGCTGTTCCTCTTCCTGAAAGAGACTCCGCTGGTATTCCCCCCGGCTTAAGTTCGACACCCCCACCCCCAGCAATCGGACCGGCTGGGCAAGCGGCAACCCGTATCGATTCAGCAGCTCCAAGGCAACCCGATAGATCACCAGCCCCGCATCCGTCGGATCCGGGATCGTCCGCTGGTGGGAGAAGGAGGAAAAGTCGGCGTACCGGACGGTCAAGCTCACCGTCCGGCCAAGGTATCCGTCGGCCCGCAGCCGGCGGCCAACCTGCTCCGAGAGCCGAAGCAGCGTTCCCCGGATCTCCTCCTCCGACCAGGTATCCCGCGGCAAGGTGTAGGCATGCCCCATCGACTTGACCGGCGCCTCCGCCCCGCACGGCGCCACAGGGCTGTCATCCACCCCCTGTCCCATCCGCTTGAGGAGCCGCCCGATCACACCGAACCGCTCCACCAGCGCCTCCTCCGGCGCCCGGCCTAGCTGTCCGCAGGTAAAGATCCCCAGCTCATGGAGGTGCGCCTTGAGCTTCTCCCCCACGCCGCACAGCTCCTCCACCGGCAGCCGCTCCAAAAGGCCGGCCACCTCCTCCTCTCGGATCCGCACCAAGCCATCCGGCTTCTGCATCCCCGAGGCAAGCTTGGCGAGAAGCTTGTTGGGTCCCACCCCGACCGAACAGGTCAGCCCCCAACCCGCGAGGATTCTTCGCTTGATGAGCCGCGCCGCCTCTTCGGGTTTCTGCCCGAAGAGGAACCAGGTGCCGGTCATGTCGAGGAACGCCTCGTCGATGGAGAAGAGCTCCACCTGCGGGGAAATCTCTTCCAGCATGGAAAAGATCCGCTGGGAGATCTCCACGTACTTCTCGGGATTGCCGCCGACCAGAAGGATATTCGGGCAGAGAGCACGCGCCTCGTGCACCGACATCCCGTTCTTCACCCCGTGCGCCTTGGCCTCATAGGAGCAGGCGGCCACCACAGTCCGCTTCTTGGCGTTGCCGCAGACCACGATCGGCTTGCCCCGGAGGAACGGATTGTACCGCTGCTCCACCGAGGCGAAGAATGCGTTCATGTCCACATGGAAGATCACCCGCTCCACACCCCCCTTCCATCGACCTCCTTCACTCTGAGTGAAACCCAATCCGCCGCCGACGCGGCTCCGGCGCAGTCCGCGCCATGAGCTTCCGGATTGCATCGAAAATCACCTCAGGTTCCTGTACCGGCTGGAGGATATCACAGTTTGTGATATCCTCTCGATCTCCTCGCGTGTCAGTCGAAGCATGAAATCCTCCGGGAATCGATCTGCGTTTCGCTTGACCGCTTGATTTAACGCCCTCGTTTCAACTCCGTAGAGAGCCGCTAGGTCGCTATCCAGCATGACCTTGTGCTCACGAATGACGAAGATGAGACGCTCGATCCGTTCGATCGGCACGCGTACTTTCCGACCAGCCATCGCAGACTCTCCTCTGTTGCCTGCCCCCTTCTTTTTTGACCTTGCAAATTGCAAGGTCAAAACCCTCACTCGCAGCCCTCTGCCTCCACGGAGGCCAGCCTCCAGGCGAGCGTTTTCTGGTTGAGGGTCAGCTCAAACAGGCTCGTCCCGTCCGTCACCCCCAGGTGCAGGATCGTCTCGGCCCCCTCGCGCGTCTGCCAGCGCATCGTCACCCTGGCGACGCTGTACCGCCGCCCGCCCCAGAGGAACCAGCGGGGGCTGACCACCCCGCGGTCGAAGACCGCCCCCACCTGAATCGGTTCCTTAATCTCCGTGCCCATGGATCAAACCAACGCATATCGGCTTTCGGGCTCCCTCACACGAAATCCAATCGGACGGTGCTTCGGTACCGGTGGACCGGTCAGCCGGCGAATCGCTTCAAAGAGAGCCCGAATCGCCTCGTCATGTCCCCCCCATTTCTTCTCCAACTCATCCAGCTTCCGGGCCAATTCCGCATGGGAGGCCAGCATCTGTCGCAGGCGAATGAAGGTGCGGACAACTTGCACACTCACCTGAACTGCCCGCGGGCTGTTCAGAACCATTGCTGTCATGAGCACCCCATGCTCAGTGAAAGCGTAGGGTGGAATCCTTCTTCCCCCGCGTCCCTTCTTTGACCTCGCAAATTGCGAGGTCAAAACCTTGTCCTCCTTTGGGGTAAGCTGAAAGACAAAATCCTCAGGGAAGCGATGCCTGTTTCTCTTGACCTGCTCATTCAGACGCCACGTCGTCACGCCGTACAGGGCAGCCAACTCGGACGCCAGGATAACCTTCTGGCCCCGGACCCAAACGATGAGCCGCTGAATCTGCTCGGTGGGAAGATGCGTAGCCATAGCGAACCCTCCTTGAATTTCCTCCATTCTACCTGGATAGAATACTTTTGTCTACTATACGGGCAAAAAAATTATGGGGTGGGTTCGGCCAGGAGCTCCTTGAAGCGGCGGGCGTTCCGGGCGGCGGCTCCGGCGTGGCAGTTGTTGAAGAAGAGGTAGAGGCTCTTCGCGCGGCCGGCCACCGCCCGCACCCGCCCGGCCAGCTCCCGAAGCTCGGAATCGGTGTAGAGGTAGTCGTAGCGCTCCGCGGTGGAGGTGCCGAACCATTTCTCCGCGTTGCGGCCGTGGAAGCGGACGTAGCCGAGTGGCGAGGTGGCCTCCTCCATCCAAGGCATGAGCTTCGGTAACGCCGGCTCATCCACGACGCAGAGCCCGACCCCCTGCTTGCGCAGCAGATCCAGGATCTCAGGCACCACCCAGCTCCGGTGCCGGAACTCCACGACCAGGTGGAGGTCCTTGAGGCGGTCGATCACCTGGAGG
>CAYFHV010000082.1:0-7316 GCA_964343105.1 uncultured Planctomycetia bacterium
CCCTTGATCACCGGGCCCAGCGGGCAGCCGGGGCTGGTCAGGGTGTAGGTGACCTGGACGCTGCCGCCGTTCACCGCGGTGGCATAGACCAGGCCGAGGTCCACGATGTTCAGATTGAGCTCCGGGTCAATGACCTTCGTGAGGGCGGCGCGCACCTGCTCTTCCGGAGAGCCGTCGGGCGGGTCGGCGGGCGAGGAGGCCGGCGCTGAAGCGGCCGGATTCGCCGGTTGAGCGGCCGGCTCCGCGTCGGGCTCCCCGATCTCGGTGTGGACGGCCTTCTTCTCTCCCTTGCGGAACGCCCCGATTCCCTCCAGGAGGGTGTTCCAGCAAAGGAGAGCGCATTTGATCCGGACCGGGTACTTCTTGACCCCCTCCAGCGCCTGCAGGTCCTCCCATTCGGGGCCGTTTCCCACCGGCGCCCCTTCCAGCATGGTGGCCTTGAACTGCTGGGCCAGCTCCTCGGCGAAGCGGATCGGTTTGCCCTTGACCGCTTCCGACATCATGGAGGCCGACGCCTGGGAGATCGAGCAGCCGCGGGCCTGGATCCGGATGTCCTGGATCCGGTCGGTATCCAGCGCCGCGGTCAGCTCCATCTCATCCCCGCAGAATGGATTTGCCCCCTGCGAGGTCAGGCTCGGGTTTTCCAGCCGGCCGGCGTTCCTCGGGCTCTTGAAGTGCTCGAGGATGATCTCCCGGTAAAGGTCATCGGTGAGCGGCAACGGCGAAGAGCTCCTTGGCCTTCTGGATTCCCTGGACCAGCGCGTCCAGCTCCTCCCGGGTGTTGTAGATGTAGAAGCTCGCTCGGGCCGTGGCCACGACCCCCAGCTTGCGCATGAGCGGCTTGCAGCAGTGATGCCCGGCCCGGATCGCGATCCCATCCTCGTCCAGGATCTGCCCCAGGTCATGAGGATGGACGCCGTTCAGCTCAAAGGAGATCACCGCGCCCCGCGCCTTGGGGTCGCTGGGCCCGTGGATCTTCAATCCCTCCACCTCTTGCAGGCGCTCGAGGGCGTAGCCGGCCAGCTCCTGCTCGTGAAGCCGGACCTCCGCCATGCCGAGCCGCTCCAGGTACTCGATCGCCTTGCCGAAGGCGATCACGTCGGCGATGTTCGGGGTTCCCGCCTCGAATTTCCAGGGCAGGTCGTTCCAGACCGCGTGGTCGAGCCAGACGTCCCGGATCATGTCCCCGCCTCCGAGGAACGGCTCCATCTCCTCAAGGAGATGCTCCTTCGCGTAGAGGACGCCGACGCCGGTGGGCCCCAGCATCTTGTGGGCGGAGAAGACAAGGAAATCGCACCCCAGCTCCTCCACCCGGACGGGCAGGTGAGGAACCCCCTGGGCGCCGTCCACCAGGACCGGGATCCCCCGGGCGTGCGCCGCCCGAATGACCACGTCGACGGGGTTGATCGTTCCCAGCACATTCGACATGAGGGTCAGGGCCACGAGGCGCGTCTTCTCTCCCAGGAGGCGCGGAAGCTCCTCCAGAGCCAGATGGCCGTCGTCGCGGACCGGGATGAACCTTAACGTTGCGCCCCGGGCCTGGGCCAGCAGCTGCCAGGGGACGAGGTTCGAATGGTGCTCCATCTCCGTGAGGAGGATCTCGTCTCCCGCTCCGACGTGCGAGAGCCCCCAGGCGTGGCTGACCAGGTTGATCGCCTCGGTGGTGTTGCGCGTGAAGATGATCGTCCGGGCCTTGCCCGCGCCGATGAAGTGGGCGACCCTCTGGCGGGTTCCCTCATAGAGGGCGGTTGCCTCCTCGCTCAGGGTGTGGATTCCCCGGTGGATGTTGGCGTTGGTCCGGGAATAGAACTCCACCAGCGCCTCCAGCACGAGACGGGGCTTCTGCGAGGTGGCCGCGTTGTCCAGGTAGACCAGGGGATGGCCGTTCACCCGCCGCTGCAGGATCGGGAAATCCTCTCTTACCTTCGCGACATCAAGCATGAGATTGCCTCGCAATGAGGCTGGGCGTCAGACGGTGAAGGAGTGTCCGCAGCCGCAGGTCCCCTTGGCGTTTGGATTCTGCAGGGTGAAGCCGGCCCCCGTCATCCCGTCCACCCAGTCCACCTGGCTGTTGTCGACCATGGCGAGGGACTTCGGATCCACGAGGATCTTCACCCCATGATCCTCGAACGACAGATCCCCCTGCTCGGTCTGCTCCTGGAAGTCCATGCTGTAGGAATAGCCCGAGCAGCCGCCGCCCACCACGCGCAGCCGCAGGGCGTATCCCTCCTTGGACTCCTGCTGCTGCAGGGAACGCACCTTGTCCGCCGCCTTATCCGTCAATGTGATCATCTCCACCTCCTGTCAGTTGCCTCATGACCTCGGCCATCAGCCCCTGGCGCAGATTCTCCGAGGGCAGACGCCGGAAGACCGGTTCAAAGAATCCCTCCACAATGAGCCGCTCGGCCTGCGCGGCCTCCAGCCCCCGGCTCATCAGATAAAAAAGCTGCTCCTCATCCACCGGGCCCACCGCGACGCCGTGCGTGCAGCGCACGTCATCCGCCTCGATCTCCAGCATCGGGATCGAGTCGGCGCTCGCCCCCTGGCTGAGGAGCAGGCTGCGGTTCGCCTGGTAGGCGTCCGACTTCTGCGCCTGCTTGGCGATCCGGATGAGGCCGGTGTAGATCGCCTTCGCCTCGCCGCTCAAGGCGCTCTTGTAGAGCAGGTCGCTCCAGGTGGCTTTCGCGCGGTGGTCCTGGAGCGTATGAAAGTCGTAGTGCTGATCGTCCGATCCGGACAGGACGCCCAGCAGCTCGGACCGCGCGGCCGGCCCCTGCAGCACCGTCTCGACGTTGGCCTTGGTCAGTTTTCCCCCCAGGCCGATGGTGACACTGACGAGCTGCGACTCTCCCTCCAGCAGGGCCCGCTGGGTGTAGACCTCGGTGACCTGCCGGCCCCAGCGCTGCAGGTGAATGTACTGGAGCTCCGCCTCCGGCCCCAGGAAGATCTCCGCCATCTCGTCTGAGAAGAGGGGCGATCCCCCGTTGCCTCCGGAAGGGCCTCTGCCTCCCGCCGGGCCCCGGCGCTCGTCAATCACCACCGCGCTCGCCCCGCGGCCGAGCACCAGCAGGAGGTGCGGGAAGAGCGTTGCCCCATCCCCGCGCGGCTCCATCCAGAGATTGAGAGGCGAATCGAGCCGCACCCCCTCGGGCACATAGCAGAAGAGTCCCTGCTGCGAGAGGGCCTGGTGAAGGGCGACGAACTTCGCAAGCCCTTCGGTCCGGCCGCTCTGGAAGAGGTACTGCTCCAGGAGCTCCGGATGCTTCTTCTGCGCGCTGGCCAGGTCGGTTACGATCACGCCGGCCTGCGCCCAAGCGGGCGGCAGGGGCTCCCAGCCGACGTTCAGGGCCGAGTCCGCCGCCTGCAGACCCAGCTCCTTCAAGGGCAGGGAGGCCGGGTCGGTCCGCCGCCACTCCTCGTCGGTCCGGGTCGGCCAGGGAAGGGAATCGAATCTTTCCCTGGCGGCCTGGCGCAGGTCGCTCAGCCGAACGGAGGGTTCCGGGGTCAGCGTCATCACCCTACCGATCCCTCCATCTCGAGCTGGATCAGCCGGTTCAGCTCCACCGCGTATTCCAGCGGCAGCTCCTTGGCGAAGGCCTCGAAGAAGCCGTTGACGATCAGCGTGGTGGCCTCCTGCTCCTTCAGACCCCGGCTCATCAGGTAGAAGAGCTGCTCCTCTCCCACCTTGCTGACCGTCGCCTCGTGGCCGATCTGGACCCTCTTGGCGTCGATCTCCATGGTCGGGTAAGTGTCTGATCTCGACTGCTCATCCATGAGCAGGGCATCGCAGCGCACGGAGGACTTGACGTTCTCCGCCTGCGGGTAGACCTTGACCAGCCCCCGGTAGCTCGTCCGCCCGCCGTCCTTGGAGATGGACTTGGAGAGGATCGTGGAGCTCGTCTCCGGGGCAGAGTGGATCATCTTCGCCCCGGCATCCTGATGCTGCCCGTTTCCGGCGAAGGCGACGGAGACCACCTCTCCGCGCGCCTTCCGCCCCACCAGATGCACCGCGGGGTACTTCATGGTGAGGCGGCTCCCCAAATTTCCGTCCAGCCATTCGACGATCGAGTTCTCGTGGGCGATCGCGCGCTTCGTCACCAGGTTGTACACGTTCTTCGACCAGTTCTGGATCGTGGTGTAGCGGATGTGAGCGTGGGGCAGGGCGATGAGCTCCACCACCGCCGAGTGGAGCGAGTCCGACGCGTACACGGGCGCGGTACAGTTATGCACGGCAAAACCGCTCGCGAGATAAGCATTGGGCGCGCTCCCCATCTCGATGTTGAACACCGGGCCATCGAACGGCTCACGCTCGATCTCCTTGATCGGCACAAGGAATCTGTTCCCAACCCGGCGGACTTCTCCCATGCTCTTGCCAAGCGTGTAGTGGAGAATGTACTGGTCCTTGCGCATGATCCGCCGCCCCTGGATGGTATCCGGTCCGCCCTTGCGCAGAGAAATGGTGGCGTAATGCCCCTGGCGGGCCAGGAGCTCCTGCAATTGGCGTGCCAGCATTCTTGAGGCGGTAGCTGCCCGCACCATCGGGTGAGCCCTTTTCCCGTAGCGGCTGCCATCCCCGAGGAAGTAAGTTTCCAGGAGATGAGCCTGTTTCTGAGCTGGGAGCTCCATGATCGCCTTGCTGAGCTGCTTGGTGTGGGCTCCCTTGCCGCAGCTTTCGATGCAAAGGTCCATCAGTGCCTTCGAGTAGACGGTCACGTTGATTCCATGCTTGGCGTGGTCGTCCACTTCGTAGGCCCGCTTACCGGTAACCTCGCGGACAAGCTCCTTGACCTCGGCTACGAGCTTTCGGTCAGTGAACCCGAAGGAGAAGGCGACCACCGGCATGTTGAGCTTTTTGTGGACGAAGGCAGACCCCTCCGCCAGATAGTAGCCCAGCAGACGCAGCACCGACACCGTGTAGCGCGGGTTGTCTTTGACAGTCTGCGGGATCGGAAAGATCACAAAATCCCCCCGCTGCAGCCGGCCCGCTTCGATGAACCGAGGTTGGGCCGCATTCAGCTTGGGCGTGCTCACCTCGCCCAGCCAGTTCTTCCGGGATTTTCGGAGTACACGGACCTCTTCGCGCGGCACCGCCAAAACCGGATGCTCCGGGGTCAGGCGGAAGCTGTTTTCACCGGAGAGGGGTCGGACGGTCAGCATCTCTCCGCGGTAGGGACGGACCCGCGCGGCTTCCACGCGAGCTTCTGCCCCATCGCTGTTGAGGACGGTATCCCCGGGTCGCACCGATTCGATGTTGACCCACCGCTGACCCGTGGAAACCTGCTCTCCAGCGGGTAGGCAGCCCTCAATGTAGTGGACGGAGGAGCCTTCGTCGGCGATGATGAGCGTCCGCTCGAACTGTCCCATGTTCTCGGCGTTGATCCGGAAGTAGGCCTGCAGCGGGATCGCCACCTTGACCCCCTTCGGCACATAAATAAAGCTCCCGCCCGACCAGACGGCTGAGTTCAAGGAGGCGAACTTGTTGTCCATGAGCGGGATCACCGTCCCGAAATATTTCTTGACGATCTCCGGGTGCTGCTTGAGCCCGTCGTCCATCCCGAGGAAGATCACCCCCTGCTTCACAAGATCCTCCCGGATGGAGTGGTAAACGACCTCCGACTCCATCTGCGCGGTGACCCCCGCGAGGAACTTCCGCTCGGCCTCCGGGATGCCCAGCTTCTCGAAGGTCTCCTTGATCTCGGTGGGCACCTCCTCCCAGGTCTTCGCCTGCTTCTCCGTCGGCTTGATGTAGTAGTAGATGTTCTCGAAATCAATCCGGCGAAGCAGCTCCAGATCCGCCCAGGCCGGCAAGGGCTTCTTCAAGAAGGCCTCCAGGGCCCGGAGGCGGAACTGCCTCATCCAGTCCGGCTCCGACTTCATCCCGGAGATCTCTTCCACGGTCTTTCGGGAGAGCCCCTTCTTGGACTTGAAGGCGTATTTCTCGGGCGTGTGGAAGCCGTACTTCTCTTCGTACTCGCGATTGATGTCCAGGTTCGGTCGCTCGCTCATGGTGTCACCTCCTTGGATTCGGCAGCAGGTACCTGAACCTCGGTGCCTGGCCCGGATTTGTAGCCCTTCGCCTCGAGCTCGTGCGCCAGCTCCTTCCCTCCGGATCGGACGATCCGGCCGTCCAGGAGGACATGCACCGCGTCCGGCTCGACGTAGTTGAGCAGACGCTGGTAATGGGTGATGAGCAGAATCCCCAGCTCCGGCCCGCGCAGCCGGTTAATCCCTTCGGCCACCGTCCGCAGGGCGTCGATGTCCAGCCCCGAATCGGTCTCATCCAGGATGGCCAGCACCGGTTTAAGCAGCGCCATCTGCAAGATCTCGTGCCGCTTCTTCTCGCCCCCGGAAAAGCCGTCGTTGACGTAGCGGGGGGCAAAGGATTCGTCGATGCCGAGCTGCTGCATCGCCGCCTTCAGTTGCTTTCGGAACTCCTTCGGCTGGAAGGCATCCGCAAAGCGGGCCTTCATTGCGGTGCGCAGGAAATTGGCCACGCTAACCCCCTGGATCGCCGTCGGATACTGGAAGGCAAGGAAGATGCCGGTCCGTGCCCGTGCGTCGGTCTTGAGCGCCAGGAGATCCTGTCCCTGGAAGCGGACGGTCCCTTGCGTGACCTGATACTTGGGATGTCCCAAGAGGGCGTTGGACAGGGTCGACTTGCCCGAGC
This sequence comes from uncultured Planctomycetia bacterium, assembly GCA_964343105.1. GTDB lineage: Bacteria > Omnitrophota > Gorgyraeia > 1-14-0-20-64-10 > 1-14-0-20-64-10 > CAYFHV01. Next base: position 6,668 of record CAYFHV010000082.1, read on the forward strand.
CGTTGGGGCCCATGAGGGCATGGACCTGTCCCTTCTCCATGGAGAGGGAGATTCCCTTGAGGATCTCCTTTCCCTCCACGCTCACGCGGAGATTTTCGATCTCCAGCAGCGGCTTACTCATCGCCTCATTCCCTCCTATACCGAGAAGGGTGTCGAGATCCGCTGCTGCAGCGAATTTCGCACCTTGTTCTCGGGGCCAACCAGATCCGAGATGAAGACCTTGCCCATGAAGCCCTCGATGGCGCTGGTCAGCGTCGCCCAGGCCGAGCGGATGCAGCAGTCGTCGATGTGAATGCAGCTGGTCCGGTTGCCCGGGTGCCGGTCGCAGATCTCCTGGGTCGTCGGCAGGCTCCCCAGCGCCCTCACCACTTCTCCGAGGCTGATCTCCGCCGGGTTCCGGCTCAGGAGGTAGCCGCCATGCACGCCGCGGACCGAGTGGATGAACCCCGCCTTGCCGAGGAGCCGCAGCAGCTTCTCCACATAGGCCGGCGACAGTCCCTCCCGGCCGGCGATCCCCTTGACGGTGAGCCCGCTTGCGGGATCCGCCTGGGCGAGCTGCAGCAGGCAACGCAACCCGTACTCTTCCTGAGATGAAATCTTCACCTTCTGCCTCCTATCTCCCAATATCAAGGATACTTAAAATCTGACT
>CAYFHV010000083.1:0-7254 GCA_964343105.1 uncultured Planctomycetia bacterium
CTCAAGCCCGGCTCGGCGACCCTTCCGTTCCCGGGGATCGAGGCGGACGTGGTGGACGACAAAGGGAATCGCTCCGATTCCGGATACCTGGTGATCCGGTCCCCCTGGCCCGGGATGCTGCGGGGAATCTACGGGGATCCGGAGCGCTACCGGGCCCAGTATTGGAGCCGGTTCCCCGGCCTCTACTTCACCGGCGATGGGGCGAAGCGGGATCCGGACGGCTGTTTCTGGCTGCTCGGCCGGGTGGACGACGTCCTGAAGGTGAGCGGCCACCGGCTTTCCACCATGGAGATCGAATCGGCGCTGGTGGACCATCCGTCGGTCGCCGAGGCCGCGGTGGTGGCCAAGCCGCATGAGATCAAGGAGAACGCCGTGGTCGCCTTCGTGACGCTCAAATCCAGCGTCCGGCCCGGCGACGGTTTGGGGGAGGAGCTCAAGGCGCACGTGGTGCGGAAGATCGGCGCCATCGCGCGGCCCGATGAGGTGATCCTGACGGCGGAGCTTCCGAAGACCCGATCGGGCAAGATCATGCGGCGCCTCCTGCGCGACATCGCGGAGGGGAAGGCCCTCGGAGACACCACCACCCTGGCGGACGCGGGCGTCGTGCAGGCGCTGAAGGAGAAGTATGGCGAGTCTGAGTGAGGCCGAGAAAAGCGCCCGGCGGACGGTCTGGCTGGAGGGGCAGGTATTGTGCCTCCTGGATCAGCGGGCCCTGCCGCACCGCAGGGTCGTCCTGCGCCTGGAGTCGTATCGGCAGTCCACGCAGGCGATCCGGGAGATGGCGGTGCGCGGGGCGGGGACCATCGGTGTTGCCGGCGCGTTCGCCATGGCCCAAGCGGTGCTGGCCGCCCCGCCGGACCGATTCCGGGAAGAGATCGAGCAGGCGCAGCGGATGGTGAGCGGCGCCCGGCCCACAGCCAAGAACCTTTCCTACGGTGTCGAGCGAGTGGTGCGCGCGGTCCGCTCCGCGCGCGGCGTCGATGAGGCCAGGGCGAAGGCGGTGGCGGAGGCGCAGGCCGTTTACGACGACGGTTTCCGGATGACGGAGAAGATCGCCGAGGCAGGTCTGGCGGTGCTGCCGGATGGGAAGGCGGTCCTCACCCACTGCAATGCCGGCTGGCTGGCGTACCCGGGATGGGGCACGGCGCTGGCGCCCATGTACCTGGCCCACTCCACCGGCCGCCCGGTCTTTGTGATCGCCACAGAGACGCGCCCGCGCAGCCAGGGGGCGAAGCTGACCACCTGGGAGCTGTCCCAGGCCGGGGTGCCGCATGCGCTGATCGCCGACACCGCGGCCGGTTCCACCATGGCGCAGGGGGAGATCGGCGCGGTGATTGTGGGAGCCGACCGGATCGCCGCCAATGGGGATACCGCCAACAAGGTCGGGACTTACACCCTGGCGGTTCTGGCAAAGGCGCACGGGATCCCCTTTTATGTCGCGGCCCCCTCGCCGACCTTCGACGCGGAGTGCCCATCCGGCGCCCAGATCCCGATCGAGGAGAGGGACGAGCGGGAGGTTCTGGAGGTGGAGGGGGCGGTGGATGCCGGCGCCGGGACGCTGGCTTCGGTTCGCGTGGCCGCACCGGGTGTCCGCGCCAGGAACCCGGCCTTTGACGTGACCCCGGCTTCCTACATCACCGCCTTCATCACCGAGTGCGGCCTCGTCCAGCCCACCCCCGCCGCCATCACCCGCTTCCTCGACCAAGCCTAAGTCAGACAGAAACGCAGTCTTGAAAAGGGCGGAATAACGATGTATACTCATATGTGTATCTAATTGATAAACCAACAGGAGGGATCGGATGAGCGCCTTAACGCTGGTGAGAAGGGGGGAGTACATTGGAGCCAGGGAGCTGCGCCAACGCCTTTCCCACGTGATTCGGAGTGACAAGCCGTTCTTTGTAACGGAGCATGGCAAGCCGGTGAAGGTGATGGTCTCTTACGCAGCGTTCTTGGAGCTCCTGGAGGCGGTGGAGGAGCTCAAAGACAACTTCTTGGTTCGAGAGGTAACTCAGGGGCGTGCGGAATATGGAAAAGGAAGTTTTAAACCCTTAAGCTCCTCCCTGAAGCGGCTCCTGGGGGAGCGTGGGTAGCTCTGGCTACAAGGTTGGTTTCCCAAGCGAGCGGGCAGAAGCGGAATTCGCTAAGGTTCTGCTAAAGGTTCCTGCAAAAGAGCGCCGACAGATCCTCGAAGCCCTCGATCGTCTCAAAGAACGCCCGCGGTTTCTTGGAAAGTCTTTTAAGTTCCTGAAGGGAGCGATTCGGGTTTTTGGATACCTTGCCCAGTACCGGCTTCGTGTGGGAGATTATCGGGTCTTCTACGATGTGGATGATGTCCGACACAAGGTGATCCTTTTAGCGATCCGTCGGCGCCACGAGTCCACCTATGATTGAAAGGCGCCGCGAAAGCGATCCCCAGCAGGCCCCCCAACCAGTTCAGCCGCACATCGGACCACTCGAAGTACCGCTGCGGCAGTCGGGACTGGATCCATTCGTCCAGGAGCCCCGCTAGGAGCGTGAGGCCGAACAGCGCGGACAGCCGCCACCAGCGGTTCCGTCGCTTGAGGCCGTACCCGCAGGCGAGCACCCCCAGCAGGGCGTACTCCGCCAGATGAAACTGCTGGATGGTGATGAACCGGCCGACCGTGTCCCTCAAATAGCTGTTCCAAACCGGTAGCGCCCAGGGCAGCGTCCCGAACAGGAGGATCAGGTATCCGATCAGCAGGTTCCGGCTCATTCTTCCGGGCGGAGGGTTACCTCCAGCGCGGCGGTCTGCCACCAGATCCAGCGACCCAGGGGGCCCGCCCAAGCGACCCAGGCGAACGGCAGGGTGCTGGTGGCACGATAGCGCGTGTTGCACGACACGCAGTAGCAGGTGAGCCCCATCCGCTGGAGGGGGCCGCGGAGGAAGGTTCGCCGGACCGGCACGGCAGTGGCAAGCCGCCCGCGGCAGGAAGGGCAGAGCCGGGGGGCAGGGTAGAACTGATAGGCGGGCAGGGGCAAGGGCGGAGGCGGGGGCGGAGGCACTACGCCTCCTGGAGGAGCTCGATGGGAAAGATGTTCCCTGGGCTGAGGATCCCCTGGGGATCGAGCCCCTTCTTCACACGCGCCATCTCCTTCAGCCCCTCGCGTCCTACCATCATCTCCAGGTAGGGGATGCGCAGCTTTCCGATCCCATGCTCGGCGGAGATCGTGCCGCCCAGCTCAATCGCCTTGCGGGCGATCCGCTCGTAGAAGGCAAGGGCGCGCTCGAACTCCTCCTGGGTCGCGGGAAGGAAGTTGGCATGCAGGTGATTGTCCGCGAGGTGTCCCCAGAGGGTGTGGACCATCTGCGACTTCGGCAGCTCCTCCAGAGTGAAGCGGAACATCTCCTCCGCTCCGGGGTCCGGGACCGCGCAGTCGGTCCCGACCTTCCGAAAACCGTTCCGGGCCACCTTCTCGTTGACGAGCACCGGCAGGTCGTACCGGAATTTCCGGAACTCGCGGTGGTCCTCCGGCCGATGGGAGAACCAGCAGTCGGATGCACTGGCCCCCGCCGACTCGGAGGCCCCCGTCCATTCCTGTAGCAGCGCTTCCTGCTCCGATTTGCCGCACTCCTGCTCGAAGAGCAGGGCCGCCCCCGCGTGTTCCGGCGTGTCCGGATGCTTCTCTGAGAGGAGCCGCAAGGAACAGGAGTCGAAGAACTCCAGGGCCCGGGGGGAAAGCGGGGTTTTCTGCTGCGCCGGGGCGCGTGGTGGCGCTTCCGCCAGCGCCAGCCGCGGCGCCGCGCGCGCCCAACCCTTGGCCTTGGCTGCGAAGCGGAAACAGTCCAGCTCCGTATTGAAGAAGAGGATCCCGCTGAAGACCGAATCGGGCCTCGGCAGGACTTTCAGCTCGATCCGGGTCACCACCCCCAACGTTCCCTCGGATCCCACGAAGAGATCCACGAGATCCATTCCATCCTCGGCGAAATACCCGGCCGCGTTCTTGGGGCAGCGGGACCGGTAGGTCGGCACCGGCAGGTCCGCGCAGCCGCCAGCCGGGAAGGGAATCCGGAGGGTCCCCTGGCGGGCGGTGACCTGCCCGCGCCGGATCTCCAGAACCTCCCCGCTGGCCAGCACGACGCGCAGGGCTTGCACGTACGCGCGGGTCGACCCGTACTTGAACGACCGGGACCCGGAGGCGTTGGTGGCCACGTTCCCCCCGAGCGAGGCCTTCCTCTCTCCGGGGTCCGGCGGATAGAAGAGCCCTCGCGGCTCCAGCGCGGCGTCCAGCTCGGAGAGGGTGACGCCCGGCTCGACGATGGCGATCCCTGCGGGGGAGGTCCCATCCCACCGGACCTCCAGGATCCGGTTCATCTTCTCCGTGCAGAGAACCACGCCCCCTTGAGGGACCCTCGCCCCGGTGAGCCCCGTTCCCGCGCCGGAGATCGTCACGGAGGTTCCCTGCTTCTGGAAGGTGCCGAGGAGGGAGGCCACCTCACCTTCGGAGGTCGGCAGGAAGATCCGGTCCGCCTTCCCGCGAAAGTGGGAGGCGTCCCGCAGATGGTCGTCCGGCGCCTGGTTCACTCCGGCTTCGGAATCAGCTGCGCGAGCGGCCGCGCCGGGCGGTGACGACCGAGGATTTCATGAGGGCGTCGGCCGCCGGGGGCGAGAAGCCGGCATAGCCGCGGTGTCTCTCGATGATCTCGACCACCGTGAAGGGGTGCCCGCGCTTGACGTCGGCGGCGGTAAAGAGCTGCCTCAGATCGGTTCCCGGCAAACCTACGATCGGCCCGGCGAAGCGGATCCCCTTCTTCTTCATGAGGATGACCGCCCGGTCGATCTCCTCGACCCGGACCGCGATGTGGTGGAGGACCCTGTCCGAAAAGCGCCGCACCCACGGGGGTATGACGCTGGTGTTGCCGCGGGGCCCCTTGAAGGCCTGATCCATGAAAACGGCCGGCAGCCCCGGCTTCCGGTACACCTTGGCCCACCAGTCGTCGTACTCGAGGATGCCCTCCCGGCCGATCGTCCGGTCCCATCGGAACCCCATCCGGAGGAACTCCTTCGCCCGCCGGTCCACATCCAGAGTCCGCACCGTGATGTGGTCCACCAGAGGGAAGAGGCCGATCCCGACCCGGTCCAAGTGCTCCCGGAGGATGCCGGCCGGACGGGAGTTTTTCACGAATTCCTCCACGTAGCGCCGGATGACCCCTTCCGCTCGATCCCGCATCGCCTTCATGGCTGCATTATAACCCGTTTCCGGATCAGTCGTAGGCCCCGCTCCAGAGCGCCTGCAGGAACTCCTGAAAGGGGAGGACCTTGACCTCACCCATCCGCCGGACCCTCGGCTCCAGAGAAACGCAGAGACAGCGCTTCAGCTTCTTCTCCTCGGCGATGGCCCGGAGGGATTTCAGGTCGCGGGGTGAAACGTTCCCCTTGGCCTTCACCTCGATGGCCGTATGGTCTCCGAGGATGAAATCCACCTCGAAGCCGGAGGTCGAGCGCCAGTAGGCGAGCGGTTCATCGCGCCGATAATCCCGGTGGCTGATGAGTTCATGGAAGAGGAAGGTCTCGAATGCCTCGCCGAATTCCGGCGTCCCGAAGCGAAATTCCCGGCCCTGCAGGGCGCCGACCACGCCCACATCGAAGAAGTAATACTTGGATGAGGAGAGAGGTTTTCTCTTCCTCGATTTTCGCCAGGCGGGCAGCTCGTGAAGGATCAGCGTGTCCTTGAGGATTTCGAAGTACTCGTACACCGTGGTCCGCGCCACCTGTGCGTCGTTGGCGACGTTGGTGAAGTTGACGATGGTTCCGTTGCACAGGGCGGCCACGCGAAGAAAACGGCTGAAGGCCGGCACGTTGCGGGTCGCTCCTTCCGCGACGATCTCCGTTTGAAGGTAGGTTCCGGCGTAGGCCCTCAGATCGGATCGGGCATCGTCGGAGAAATAGATGGACGGCAGCAGGCCGCGCTCCACAGCGAGCCGAAGGTCGAATTGGCTTCCCAGCTCCTGCCAGGTGAGAGGATGAAGATGCTGGATCCGCGCCCGCCCGCCCAGCAGGTCTATCCCTCCCTGTCGGAGCTTGCGGGCGCTGGAGCCGGTCAGGAGAAAATGAACCCCCGTCTTCTCAATGAGGCGATGGACCTCGTGGAGCAATTGGGGAAGGCGCTGGATCTCGTCGATGACGACGAAACGGTCCTCCGGAGTCAGTTCCTGGCCGATGCGCCCCAGATCTCGGCTGAGGGCCAGGTACACCGAGGTGTCCAGAAGGTCATAGACCCGGCTTCCCTTCAGGGTCTGCTGGATCAGAAAGGTCTTGCCGGTCTGCCTCGGCCCCAGAAGGAAATAGGACTTCTTTTCCAGCAGCTTGGGCAGCTTGAGGAGGCGCTGTATGTAAGGCGGTCGGCCAATCATCGCTTTATTCGTCAAATATCATGCCATATGACGAGATATATGTCAATGTGAAGGGCGACAGGCGGTGGGCCGGCCTTGGAGAAGAACAACCCCGGGATCCCCTAGGACCCCGGGGTTGTTTGGGTGATCAGGCGGGGTTTTCTTACGCGCCCCACATGCACACGGGACAGTCGGAAGCGATCTGAGAACCGTCCTTGGCCTTGGGCAGGGGAGCGGTGATGATCTCAGACACGCCCTTGACGGCGCGCAGGCCGGTGTGTCCGAGCCCCTTTCCAACGCCGACCAGGACGTTCCCGCCGGCCCTGGCCTCCTTCATCGGCTGATTGACCAACTCCGTCCAGCACAGGCCGGTGTTGGCCGCCCCGCGGGCCAGCTGCGAGCCGGTCTTCACCAGGTGGTTGTCCGAGGTCGTGTTCGAGCAGACCGGGCAGTTCCCCGCAGCCAAGGCGACGGCGGACAGCCCGAGCACTACCGTCAACACCAGAACTCCCTGTACGATTCGGCGCATTCGGTGCCCTCCTTGTTTGCGCTATGATACCTCACCAGGTCAGATTACGCCAGAAGGCAGCGGAGGCTCTATCCTCTGCTGAGAAGGAGACCGAGGTTGGCGATGATCGCTTCGGTGGAGCGGAAGCGGTTCAAGGCGTAGAAGTGCAGTCCCGGCACGCCGGATTTCAGCAGTTCCTCGCACATCCTCGTTGAGAGCTCAATCCCGTACTGAACAGCTCCTTCCTCGTCGTTCTCGTACTTGGCCAGCTCCCGCTCAATCTTTGGCGGGATCTTGGCTCCGCAGAGGGCTGCGAAGCGCCTGAGCTGCGCCACCGAGAGGATCGGCAGGATTCCCGGCACCACGGGTGCGGTGATGCCGGCCTTGCGAACGT
>CAYFHV010000084.1:0-6858 GCA_964343105.1 uncultured Planctomycetia bacterium
ATAGTCCGCGGGGCTTGCAGGGGATGCGAAGTGAAGGACGTAGTCCAGCGAGCCCTCTACTTCCAGAGGCTGGCTGATGTCGTGCCGGATGAGTGTGAAACGCGGATTTGCGGAGATCCCCCCGACGTTGGACTCCAGGCCGGTGAGGAAGTTATCCACGCACAGCACGCTGTGGCCCTGGGAGATGAACCGCTCGCACAGATGGGAGCCGATGAAGCCCGCTCCGCCGGTGATAAGAATGTTCATTTCGGATATGATAGCAGAATCACCCGAGGGGCGAAATGAGCGGGACAACCTTCGACACGGTCATCGTGGGTGGCGGCATTGTGGGCCTGGCCACCGCCTTTTCCCTAACGAGGAAGAGGCCGGGGATGCGCCTGCTCCTGCTGGAGAAGGAGAAGGAGCTCGCCTTCCACCAGACCGGCCACAACAGCGGCGTCATCCATTCCGGTATCTATTACCAGCCCGGAACCCTGAAGGCCGATCTGTGCGTCCAGGGTAGCCGCGCGCTCATCGCCCTGTGCAAGGAGCAGGGCATCCCCTTTGAGCTGTGCGGCAAGGTGGTCGTGGCGCTCTCCGAGGAGGAGCTGCCCCGCCTGGCCGAGCTTCACCGCCGGGGAACAGCCAATGGTGTCCCCGGGCTGCGCCTCCTCGGAGCGCAGGAGCTCAAGGAGATCGAGCCGGAGGCCCATGGCCTCCAGGCACTCCACGTGCCGGGTGCCGGGATCATTGATTTCAAGCGGGTGGCTGCTTTCCTCGCAGAAGAGATCCGGAAGAACGCCGCGGAGATCGCAACCTCCACAAGGCTTCTCAAGATCCAGGCACAGAGCGACGGCGGCACGCTTCTTTTGGAAACGACCCGGGGAGAGATCCCTGCGCGGTACCTCATCAACTGTGGGGGCCTTTTCTCTGACCGGATCGCCAGGCGCGGCGGGGAGCCCATGGCCGCGCAGATCATCCCCTTCCGCGGAGAATATTACGAGCTGGTCCCCTCACGCCGGCATCTCGTGCGAGGGCTCATCTACCCGGCGCCCGATCCTGCCCTACCCTTCCTCGGGGTGCATCTCTCCCGCACCATCCACGGGGCGGTCGAGGTGGGACCCAACGCCGTGCTGGCCTTCAAGCGGGAGGGTTACCGCAGGTGGGATCTGAACATGCCGGACCTCATCGAGATGGCGCGCTTTCCAGGATTCTGGAAGATGTCGGCGAGGTTCTGGAAAACCGGCTGGGAGGAATGGACCCGTTCCCTGAACAAGAAACGCTTTGCCCGATCCGTTCAGCGCCTGGTCCCGGCGGTGCGGGAAGAGGACCTGGTCCCATCCAAGAGCGGGGTGCGGGCCCAGGCGGTGGACCGCGGGGGGAACCTGCTCGATGACTTCCATCTCGTCCGGGGCACCCGGTCGCTCCACGTGGTCAACGCGCCCTCCCCCGCTGCCACCGCCTCCCTCGCCATCGGAGAGTTCATCGTCCGAGAGCTCCTGGATGAGGTCCCCTAAACCTCTGCTCGGACGACCGACGCGATCCGGCGAACCTCCGCCGGGGTGAGCTCCGGGAAGAGCGGAAGGGCGAGGATCTCCCGGGTCGCCCTCTCGGTCTGTGGAAGGTGAATCCTTTCCCGGCTCCTGCGGTGGAGCGGCTGGCGATGAACTGGGACGGGGTAATAGACCTGAGTGGCAATCCCCTTCACAGCCAGCCGCCGTTGGACCGCATCACGGCGCGGAATCCGGATGCAGTAGAGCCCGAATGCGTGTCTGGCGCCTGGGACCTCTTCGGGGGTGCGCACGGAAGCCAAGCCGGACAATTGCCGTGTATAGGATCTGGCCAGGGCCTGCCTCCGCTCGACCCATCTCGGCAGATGCTTGAGCTTCACCCGAAGGATGGCCGCCTGAAGCTCATCCAGCCGGCTGTTCCGGCCCAGCGCCACCTGCTGGCCGTCCTCCCGACGCCCGTGGTTCCGCAAGCGCCTTAACCTCCTCGCCAGCGCGGCAGAGCTCGTCACGACCGCCCCGCCGTCTCCGAAAGCCCCCAGATTCTTCGACGGAAAGAAGCTGAAGCATCCCAGGTGACCCCAGCTTCCCACCGGACGGCCTCGCCATTTCGCTCCGGTGGCCTGCGCGGCATCCTCGACGACGATCAGCCGGTATCGCCGGGCAATCCGAAGGATGGCGCTCATGTCGCAGGGGTGACCGAAGAGATGCACCGGGATGATCGCCTTGACCTGTCGCCGCGCCGCGGGGGCCAGTCGGCGCATCGCCCGCTCCAGGGATTTCGGGTCCATGGTAAAGGTCCGCGGGTCGATCTCCACGTAGAGCGGCCGGGCGCCCACGTGGAGAATCGCATCCACCGTCGCCAGGAAGGTGAAGGAAACGGTCGCCACCCGATCGCCCGGGCCCACCCCTGCCGCCCGCAGCGCCAGCTCCAGGGCATCGGTGCCGGAGGCCACGCCGACGGCGTAACGGCATCCGCAGAAGCGGGCGAACTCCCGCTCGAATCGGCGGACCTCCTGGCCCAGGATGAACCGACCTCGCGAGAGGGCCCGGCGGATGCTCCTCTCCAGCTCAGGCTGGATGCGGCGGGTCTGCCGCGTGAGGTCCAGAAGAGGGATCAGAGGCGGACGACCCGATGGGAATTCACCTGGAAGCCCCTCAAGGCGTTTCGGGTATCCAGGATGAGGCGGGCGTGCCGCAGCACGCTGCGGTAGTCCACGCCCGCATGGTCTGTCACGATGACCGTGCAGTGCGAGCGGGACAGGACGGACTTCGAGAGCCCCACCGAGCGCAGGACACGGCCGTTCACAGAGAAACGGGCAACCATGGGGTCGTGGTACGCCACGCGGGCCCCGCGCGCGATGAGCTGCTGTAGGATCTCCAGCGCGGGCGACTCCCGGGTGTCGGTGACGTTGGGCTTGTAGGCCACCCCGAGGATGAGGATCCGGGAGCCCTTCAGCGGGTGCCCCCGTCGGTTGAGCGCCTCGGTGATCCGCTCGACCACGTACTCCGGCATCGAGGCGTTCACCTGCGAGGAGAGATCGATGAAGCGCGGCTCAAAGCCGTGCAGCCGCGCCTTCCACGACAGGTACAGGGGATCAATCGGAATACAGTTGTGGACCACCAGGCCATAACTGGTGACGAAGGTGTGGGCCCCCTCGACCTCCGCGGAGTAAACCTGGCGTGTGCCGTTGACCGTCTGCAGCTGGCGCACTGGAACAGAGACCAGGCCATCCTGAATCTGGAAGCTCTTGTTGGGCATCCGCTTCCTTCTCCCTTCCAGATAGCGCAGGATCCTCGCCCTTTTCTCACCAGCCAACCATTCTGCGCAGCGTCTCAATTGCCCTTCTCCGAAGACAGTCAGCAGCGTCTTTCGCCGCCGCTTAAACGTTGGGACAATCCCGCAACCCTGCAGAAGAAGGATGACTTGTTGGAACAGCTCGCGACTCGAAGAAAAATAATTCATGGAAGCGGTGTGGAAGCGATGGGTGTAGCGCCTTCCCCGTTTCCGGTAGGAATGCAGGCCGGAAACAAAATCCACGCCGCCATCGCCTCTCAGCAAACCGGAAAGAAGCGCCTCCCGGTGCGCGCGAGAAAGGCCGAGGATCTGCGGGGGCACTCGCATCGAATAGGAATCGGTGCCGCATTTCAGAACATTCCGGATCAACAGGCCGAACGGCCTGGAGGATACCTTCACTTGGACCGTCTTCCACCGCTTGAGGCGATGCTCTGAAACACGAACCCCGAGCCGCTGAAGGATCTGCCGAACATCCTGGGTCAGGGTTCGCTCTTCCGCGTGAAAGCAAAAGCGCACACGGAGCGAGCTATCCCGCGTGAGGCAGCCCTCGCTCAAGTAGTAACCGATCAAACGGCAGAAATCCGGATTCAACCGGATCGCGGCTGGAAACGCGGAATGAGAAGGTCCTCGACCCGTGCAGAATCTTAAGTTTGCTGGATCGATTGGGGGGAAACCTGGCAGTCGCCTTACCTCGAGAAAAGCCAGGAGCGGAATTTGGTTCCTCCGGTAATACTCCCAGGGATCCCGGCGGTACCGTTTCAGGATCGGACGCAACTTTTCCCGATGATCCTTCCAAGAGAAACCAATCGCCTGCACTCGGATCCCCCTTAGCCACGCGGCCGGAAGATCCTCGAAATGGCGGACCAGATCCATCCGTGGACTCCCAGTGGAGTGGAAGGGGAGTTCCCCTGCCACAGGCAGTTGATCCGCCGGCTTCAAGTCCTTCGCCCACCTCATCTCCAGGGTTCCATTCCGGACCAGCATTGGGTGGCGATCCGTTACCGTTAGGTGCCGCCCATCCCTGGTCCATAGATGCACCATCTTTCCCGCGTACCGGCTTGAGCTTATCCAGCGGACAGGCCTGAAGACGGTGCGTCCCTGCACAGGATCCCAGGCAAGGATCTGGAGATCCTTGGGGCGGAGGAACTGGCTGCCGCGGTATCGGACCAATCTCGAGCTCGGATTGCCAGACTCTCGGTCAAAGAGCTCCTCGAGAGCAACCGCGTTGGTCATCCTTCCTCGCCTGACCGTCACCATCTCTCTCCCAGCCAGACAGTGGCCGCCCAGTCCGGGACCGGGGTAAAAGGGCATGAAGCCGAAAGGCTTTGTCTTTGCGGCCTCAATCACCTCCCACACGTCGAGCTTGAGCCGATGGCACATGAGGGCCAGCTCGTTGACCAGGCCGATATTCACCGAACGGAAGGTGTTCTCGAGGAGCTTCACCATCTCCGCCACATCGGTGGAGGAAACGGTGATGACGTTGCGGATCACCTGGTTGTAGAGGAGCTGGATGGCCCGGCGACAGGCCGGTGTGATGCCGCTGACCACCTTGGGGATGTTGTCCGTGCGGTAATCGGCGTTGCCGGGGTCGATCCGCTCCGGGGAAAACCCAAGGAAGAAATCAACCCCCGCCTTGAGACCCGTGGCCTCCAGCATGGGCAGGATCAGCTCCCGTGTGGTGCCGGGATAGGTCGTCGATTCCAGGACAATGATCTGGTGGCGGTGCAGGTGTCTTGCCAGCGCCTCGGAGGCCGCCACGATGTAGGAGATGTCCGGCTCCTTCGTCTTGCGCAATGGGGTCGGGACGCAGATCATCACCGCATCCAGATCCTTGAGCGCCGGGTAGCGCGTCGTCGCCGAAAGCTTCCCGGAACCCACCAGGGGCTTCAGGGTCGCGCTGGAGACGTCCTCGATATAGGAACGTCCCCGGCCCAGATTGGCCACCCGCTTCCCGTCCAGGTCGATGCCGACCGTCCGGTAACCCCTCCGGGCGAACTCCACGGCCAGGGGCAGCCCCACATACCCCAGCCCGATCACCCCGATGCGTGCCGAGCGGTTCTCGATCTTGCGGATCAGCGATTTCGGCAGCTCGGCCCTCACAGCCTAGGCGCCCTCCTTCACAAACGCGCGCAGCCCCTCTTGCCAGGAGCGGATCGGCTGGCCGGTGATCGTTCCGAACCGGCTGCAGTCCAGGCGCGTATCGGCAGGCCGCCGAGCCGGCCGACCCAGCTCAGCCCACGTCCGCTGAAGGAGAGGCGCGCTGGGAATGCCCAGCACGGAGGCCAACTCCCGAGCCAGATCCAGACGAGAACCGCCCCCCTGATTGGCCAAGTGGAGCCTGCCCAGAACGGGTTCCCTCTGCCGGAGCAGGTCCTCTATCCCCTGCGCCACGTCCCGCGTGTACGAGGGAGAGTTGGTCTGGTCCACGACGGCGGGTACCGGCTCTCCCCTGCGGAGGTGGCGGACACACTCCGTCACGAAATTGGACCTCGCGCTGCCGAAGAGGCCGCTCACCCGAACGACCAGCGCCCGCCGGCACCCCCGCAACGCCGCTTGCTCCCCTACCTCTTTCGTCCGCCCGTAGGTATTGACCGGATGCGTGGGGTCCGCCTCCCGATAGGGCCTTCCCAGTTGCCCATCGAAGACGTAGTCGGTGCTGATCGCGATGAGCCGGGCCCCGGCCTCCTCCGCCGCCCTCGCCACGTTCTCCACCCCGGTGACATTCACGGCCCAGGCCAGCTCCTCATCCCGCTCGCAGAGATCCACGTCGCTGACAGCCGCGCAATGGATGACCACCTCCGGCTTCGACCGCTCCATCTCCTGCTGCACCAAGCCCTCGTCCCGGATCTCCACCGCCGTCGCCCTCATCGCCCCCAGGGGCCGCTCCGTTCTGGCCCAGCCGACGACCTTGTGCTCTCTGCCCAGGACGCGGCAGATGTCCGATCCCAAGAGCCCCGTGGCTCCCGTCACCAGAACCCTCATCCACCTTTCACCCAGGACCCTTCTGACTTCATTTGCCTCTCCTTGAGGGGCTGCCACCAATCCCTGTGCTCCCGGTACCAAGCGATCGTCTTCTCCAACCCCTGCTCGAAGCGGTGCCTTGGCCGCCACCCCAGAGCCCGCACCTTTTCTGAGGTGACGGCATACCGCCGGTCGTGCCCCGGGCGGTCCGTGACATGCCGTATCAGCTGCCGCGGCTTGCCCACCCTGTCCAGGATCGCCTGGGCCACGTCCAGGTTCACCTGGTGGTCGCCCGACCCCACGTTGTACACCTCGCCCGGCGCACCCCGTTCCCACAGCAGTTCGATCCCCTCGCAAAAATCCTCCACATAGAGCCACTCCCGGACGTAGCGCCCGTCCCCATAGATCGGCAGCGGCTCATCCTCCAAGGCGTTGGTGATGAGCAGCGGAAGGAATTTCTCCGGGAATTGATAGGGGCCATAGTTGTTGCTGCCGCGGATCACGATGGCCGGCAGGCCGTGGGTCACCCCGTAGGCCCGCACCAGGTGGTCCCCCGCCGCCTTGCTGGCCGCATAGGGGCTGTTGGGGCGCATCGGGCTTTCCTCGTCCGCA
>CAYFHV010000084.1:6868-7238 GCA_964343105.1 uncultured Planctomycetia bacterium
GCCACCACCTCGTCCGCCGCGCCCTCGGAGAGGGAGCCGTACACCTCGTCGGTAGAAATATGAACGAACCGCTGAATCGCCCCCCGGCGCGCGGACTCCAGCAGGACGTGCGTTCCCAGGACGTTCGTCCGCAGGAACTCGGCCGCATTCTGGATCGAACGATCGACGTGGGACTCCGCTGCGAAGTGGATCACCGCCTGGCAGCCCTCGATGGCGCTCTCCACATCCTTCGGATCCGCGATGTCCCCCTGCACGAATCGGTACCGGGGGTCCTTCTCCACATCCCGCAGGTTGGCACGGTTGCCCGCGTAGGTGAGCTTGTCCAGGTTCACCACCCGGGCATCCGCGTGGCGGCCCAACAGCCGGCGGA
>CAYFHV010000085.1:0-7054 GCA_964343105.1 uncultured Planctomycetia bacterium
AGAAGCTCAAGGAGTACCGCCCCTCCCCCTACTTCCGGTTCAGCATCCACCTCGACGGCCTGGAGGAGACCCACGACCGATCGGTCTGCCGCAAAGGGGTTTTCCGCCAGGCGGTGGAGGGGATACGGGCGGCGAAGGAGGCCGGCTTCTCCGTCTCCACCAACACGACGATCTTCCTGGGGGCCGATCCGCAGGAGTTCCGGCGGATGTTCGACTTCCTGACCGATCTGGGGGTGGACGGGATGATGATCTCGCCGGGCTATCCCTACGAGAAGGCGCCGGACCAGCAGCATTTCCTGCAGAGGGAGCAGACGAAGGCGCTCTTCCGCCAGATCCTGGACAACGCGGATCCCCGCTGGCGGTTCAACCATTCCGCCTTCTTCCTCGAGTTCCTCCAGGGCCAGCGGGATTACCAGTGCACGGCCTGGGGAAACCCGACCCGAAACATCTTCGGCTGGCAGAAGCCCTGTTACCTGATGAGCGACGGCTACGTCCGGAGCTTCCGGGAGCTGATCGATGAGACCCCGTGGGAGCGGTACGGGACGGGGCGCGACCCGCGCTGCGCGGACTGCATGGTTCACTGCGGATACGAGCCGACCGCGGTGGCGGATGCGACGCGGTCTCTCGGCAACATGCTGCATGCGCTGCGGCCCGCGCGGCGCCCATCGGGTAACGGCCGCGGGCGTCAATCATGAAGTCGGCGGGCGCGGTCGGCGCGGCGGAAGAGTGCCTGGGATCCCTGAAGGGCTGCGGGTTCAATTTCTTCACGGGGGTGGCGGATTCCCTGGTGGGCTCCCTGATCGAGCAGCTGGAGCAGGATCCGGTCGGATATCTCCCAGCGGTTCGTGAGGACGCGGCGGTCGGGCTTGCCGCCGGGGCCTATCTGGCGGGCCGGTGGCCCGCAGTCCTCATGCAGAATTCGGGGATCGGCTACTGCCTCAATGCGCTGACCTCGCTCAATCTCATCTACCGGATTCCGGCGATGCTCCTGGTGGGCTACCGGGGGTATCAGGGGAAGGACGCGCCGGAGCACTGGGTGATGGGCCGGCACTGCGAGGCGCTTCTGCGGCAGGTGGGGATTCCGGTCTGGGTTCCGGAGCCGGGGGAGCTCGGCGAGGCGATCGGCCGGGCGGACGCCTTCATGCGAAGGGAGCGGATCCCGGCGGCCCTCCTGATGCGGCCGGGGGTATTGCCCGCATGACCACGCGCGAGGCGATTAGGATCCTCGCCGGGCAGCTCGAGGAGGAGCTGGTGGTCTGCACCACCGGGTACACCTGCCGGGACATGCAGGCCTGCGCGGACCGGCCGGGCAATTTTTACATGATCGGGTCGATGGGCTTGGCGGCGCCGATCGGCCTGGGGATTGCCCTGTGCCGGCCGGAGCTTCCTGTGGTCGTGCTGGATGGGGACGGGGCGATCCTGATGGGGCTGGGGGTGCTGGGGATGATCGGGGCGCTTGGGCCGAGGCGGCTGATTCACGTGGCCCTGGACAACGAGGCGTATGCCTCGACGGGAAATCAGGCCACCTACTCCGACCGCGTTGCGCTTTCGTCAGTGGCGTCGGCCTGCGGGTACGCGGTGGTGCGGACGGCCCGGGATCCGGGGGAGCTGGCTGCCGCGTGGCGCGAGGTTCGCTCCAGCGCCGGTCCGGCTTTTCTTCTGGTGAAGTGTCAGCCGGATACGGCAGCGCCCGCGGAGCGGGTGCGGCTTTCCCCGGAGGAGATCACCGACCGATTCAAGGAGGGGATGAATGCGTCGTAAGGGTCGTCGAGCGGATCGGGCAGGCCGAGCAGGTCAAGCAAGCCGAGCGCGTCGAGCAGCTCAGGCGAGAAGGCGCAGGAAGCTCAGCGCGCGGAGGGCCGCCCGGCGGGTCGCCCGCAGGCGGCTGGCAGCGCGCAGGCCGGTTCCGAAGCGGAGAGCGGCGGAGCCGCCGCCGGCGGCGCCTGCGCCTGCGCCGGTGCCCGCAGTTCCCGCGCCGCGTCCCGCGAGCCGCCGCCAGATCCTGCTCTGCCCAGGACCGGTCAACACCAGCGCGCACGTCAAGGCGGCGCTGGGCGGGCCGGACATCTGCCACCGGGAGCCGGAGTTCAGCCAGCTCCTGCAGACGGTCCGGGCGAAGCTCGTGCATGGCCTGGGGCTGGACCACCGCTACACCTGCGTGATCATCGGCGGTTCGGGGACAGCGGCGCTCGAGGCGGCGCTCCTGAGCTGCCTGGACGGAAGCAAGAAGCTGCTCGTCATCAACAACGGGGTGTACGGCTCGCGGCTGGCGCAGATCGCCCGGATCCATGAGATTCCCTGCGTTGAGATCCGCTCCCCTGTGACCGAGCGGCCGGACCTGAGCCGTGTTTCAGCGGCGCTGAGGCGGGATGGCCAGATCGGGACGGTGGCGATGGTGCATCACGAGACCTCGACGGGAATGCTCAACCCGGTGGAGGAGGTGGCGGGCCTGGCGAAGAAGTACCGCCGGCGGCTGCTGGTGGATGCCATCAGTGCTCTGGGTGCGGAGCCGCTGGACCTGACGAAGCATCACATCGGGATCTGCGTGGGCTCGGCCGGGAAGTGCCTGCACGGCGCCCCGGGCCTCTCCTTCGTGCTCCTGTCGGATGAGGAAACGGCGCGGGTGGCAAAGCTCAAGCCCCGTTCGCTCTACCTGGACCTGGCGCTGCAGCTCAAGTCGCAGGAGGCCGGGGATCCGCCCTTCACGCCGGCCGTTCCTCTGGTGGCGGCGTTCGACGCGGCGCTGGATGAGCTGGTCCGGGAGAAGCTGAAGATGAGGATCGCCCGCTACCGGCAGAGGGCGGCGTTTCTCCGGCAGGGCTTCAAGAAACTGGGGCTGAAGCTCCTTCTGGAGGAGAAGCTCCTCTCCAACACCTTGACCGCCCTGTGGGTTCCCCAGGGCAGGACCTACGCGCAGATCCACGACGGGTTGAAGAAGGCGGGCTACGTGATCTACGCAGGACAGAGCGAGCTCCAGGGCAAGATCTTCCGCGTGGCGCACATGGGCCAATTGCTGCAAGCGGACCTCAAGGGGCTGATGCAGGCGATGAAGATGGTGGTGGGGGGCTAGGGCTAGGGATGTCCCTTCTGCCGTTCAACCGGTTCCTGGGGCTTCGGCTGGTCCCCCTGTGCATCCGGCTGGGGATCTCGGCGAACCAGGTGACCGCGCTCTCGCTTCTGGCCGGTTTGACCGGCTGCCCCCTGCTCATCGAGGGCAACGCCGGGTCCCTGCTTCTCGGGACCCTCTGCTTCGTCCTGGCGAACATCCTGGACGAGGCGGATGGGGGCGTGGCCCGGGCGACAGGGACCAGCAGCGGATTCGGCAGCTGGCTCGATACCGGGGTGGGCTGCGTGGTGCATGCCGGATTCTTCTTCAGCCTCGGGTGGGGGCTCTGGAGCTATCTGGGGCATCCGAGCTGGGTCTGGCTGGGGGCGGCGACCTCCCTGGGGGTGGTGGCCTCGACCGTCTCCTACCTGGTGTCACAGGTGTGGGCGCGCGGCAGGGAGGCGTTGCTCCACCCCGATCCGCCGCGCGGCCCATCGCCGGATCCCCTCGATGCGCTGAAGATGAATCTGCGCAGCGACTTCTCGTTGATCGTTCTGGCGGCGGCTCTGTTGGGGGTTCTGGGCTGGATCCTGTGGGGGGCGTTCGTCGGCACCTTCCTCTTCTGGATCCCGGCCGATCTGAGGATGGCGGCGCGCCTGCGCCGGCCGATTTCTTAGGAGCTCACGGTGGGTCCGATCTCAAAGTCACAGGGATGGGTTTACTTTCGCTGGATCGCCCTTGCGCTCGGGGCGGGGCTATTCCTCTGGCTGATTTGGATCTCGGATCTGACGGCGGTCTGGAATCTGCTGAGATCGCTTCGCTGGCGGTTCTTCTGGGTGCTGGTTTTCTACGTGGTGATCTTCGGGTTGGACACGCTCGGCTGGAAATATGCCCTTCGGGTGGGAGCAGGGGGAGGCGTCTCGTGGCTCCGCCTGTTCCGCGCCCGGCTGGCGGGCGAGGCGATCAACTACGTTACCCCCACCGCCTGGATCGGCGGTGAGCCGGTGAAGGCGGCCCTGCTGGCGGAGCGCTACGGGATCTCGATGGCGGATGGGATGGCCTCGGTGGTTGTGGCGAAGACCACCTTTGCGGTCAGCATGCTCCTCTTCATCCTGGTGGGGCTGGGTGTGACGCTGGCCACTCAGTCGACCTCCGTCGAGCTCATCCGCTGGGCGGGTTGGGCTCTTCCGGTGCTTGCGATCCTGCTGGGGCTGTTCCTGATGGTGCAGTTCCTCCGCCCGTTCGGTTGGGCCGCCTCCTTCCTCGCGCGCGTGGTCCCGGGCTGGTCCGGCCGGGTGCTTTCCGGCGCACGGGGCTGGGATGAGGCGGTCGTCTCCTTCTACCGGCGTTCGCCAGGCCTGGTGGCCTGGTCCCTCGCCTTCCATTTCCTCGGATGGGTGGCGGGGGCGCTGGAGGTGGCGATCATCCTGTGGTTCCTCGGAATCCCGGTCTCCCTCTCGACCGCCTTCTCGATCGAGGCGCTCTGGGTCCTCTTCAGGAGCGGCGCGTTTCTCATCCCCGCTTCGCTGGGGGCGAGCGAGGGGATCGGGCTGGTGGTGTGCGGTGCGCTGGGGATCCATGCGGCGCCCGGCCTGGCGCTGGCGCTCGTGCGCCGGGCGAGAGAGCTGGCCTGGGTGGGGCTGGGCCTGGCGGAATTCGCGAGGGTGCGGTGAGCCGAGGGGTGTGGTCATGAGTCTGACGCTGGTGACGGGGGCGACCGGCTTTGTCGGCAGCCACGTCGCGCGCCGGCTGGTGCAGAGGGGTGAGCGGGTGCGGGTCCTGGTGCGTCCCAGCAGCCCGCGCCGGAACCTGGAGGGCCTCGAGGCGGAGGTCGTGCAGGGGGATCTGAACGATCCGGAATCCCTGCGCCGCGCGGTCGCCGGCTGCCGGAAGATCTACCATGTGGCGGCGGACTACCGCCTCTGGGCGCGGGATTCGCGGGAGCTTTACCGCGCCAACGTCGGGGGAACCCGGAGTCTGATCGCCGCCTGCAGGCAGGAGGGGGTCGAGCGGATGGTTTACACCTCCACCGTCGGAACGCTGGGATTCGCCCCGGATGGAAGCCCCGCCAATGAGGAGACGCCGGTCTCGCTGGAGCAGATGATCGGGCATTACAAGCGGTCGAAATTCCTCGCAGAGAGGGAGGTTCAGGGGGCGGCAGCCCAGGGTTTCCCGGTGGTCATCGTGCACCCGTCGACGCCGGTGGGCTCCCGCGACGTGAAGCCGACGCCGACTGGTCAGATGATCGTGGACTTCCTGACCGGGCGGATGCCGGCCTATGTGGACACGGGGCTGAATCTCATCGACGTGGAGGATGTGGCGGAGGGCCATTGCCTGGCGATGGAGAAGGGCCGGCAGGGAGAGGGTTACATCCTTGGGGCAAGGAATCTCAGCTTGAGGGAGATCCTGGAGATACTGTCCCGGGTGAGCGGCCGTCCTGCCCCCCGCGTTCGCCTCCCGCACGCGGCGGCCCTGGGCCTGGCCGCGGTGAGCACGGCTGCGAGCGCCTGGACGGGAAGGCCGCCCCGGATCCCATGGGACGCGGTCCGCATGTCGAGGAAAAGGATGTTCTTTGATTCGGCGAAGGCGGTGCGGGAGCTGAATCTGCCCCAGGGGCCGGTGGAGCAGGCGTTGGACAAGGCGGTGGGATGGTTCCGCGCCAATGGGTACGCGAATGGCGGATGAGGGGCGGCGATCCGGCGGGGCGATCCTGGTGGTGGCGGCCACCCCGCAGGAGCTTGCCCGCTTCCGGCGGGTTGAGCCGGCGGGGGTGCGTTGTCTGGTGACCGGAATGGGAGAGCGGGCCGGCGCGGCGGTCCGGGATGAGCTGCAGCGGCAGCGCTGCCGGCTCGTCGTGAGCGCCGGCTTCTCGGGCGGATTGAGGCCGGGGTTTCAGGTGGGGGACCTGGTGATGGCCTCGGAGGTGATCGAGGAATCGACCGGTCTTCGAAGGAAGCCGAGCCTGACCTTTGGGCTCAACGGCATGGCCTCGGTGGGGCCGTTCCTGACGGTTCCGAAGATCCTTCAAGATCCGGTGCTCAAGCAGCAGGGCGGGGTCCGTTTCGGGGCGATCGCGGCGGACCTGGAGACATCGGCGGTAGCTGGGGCGGCGATGCAGGCCGGTGTGGCTTGGGTGGCGATTCGTTCGATCCTGGATCCGATGGAGGTGCGGCTGGCGGTGGACTCGTGGCGGCAGGGGCTCCGGATGCTGGCAGTTCCTTCGCGCTGGAGCCAGATGCGGCTCTTCCTGGGCGCGGTCCAGAAGGCCGGCCAGTCGTTGGCGGATGGGCTGGGACGTTTTATTCGACTGGGTTACGTATAAAAGGGAGGGAGCGATGGATCTGGAACGGGTGGGGAGTCTGGCGGAGGCAGAACACGCATTCCTCATGCGGGAGCATGCGCGCTGGAGTCTAACGCAGGGGCCGCAGGACATGGAGCTGGTGGCCCACGCGATGCGGGCGATCCTTCACATGGGCAAGGTGAAGGAATCGCTGGCGGAGTACCTGGCGCTCGTGCAGACGCAGCATGCGGATGGGGGGTGGGGCAGGGAGTCGACCGAGGCGGAGTCGGCGGCCTGGGTGTCTGCATTCTGCGGGCTCATGCTGATCCGCGCCAACGCCGTCGTTGAAAATCCGGAGATTGAGCGCTCGATCTGGAAGGCGATTGACTATTTCCTCTCCTCTCAGGCGGCCGACGGGCGGTGGTTGGACAAGGAGTGGGGGGATCTGGACACCACGTCCCATCCGGTCAGCTTCTTCAACGTCGTTCTGGCGCTCGGCACGGACAAGATGAGGGAGGCGGTCCGGAAGTCGTGGCGGAAGGGGCTTCGCTTCATCCTGGACGGGCAGTCGGAGGACGGGGGATGGTACGACCCGGTCTTTCAGCCGTCGGGTGTTGAGACGACGGCGCATCTGGTGCAGGATTCGGTTGTCGCCTCGCTGGTGCTGCCGGAAGGCCTGCCGGTGCGGCCGGTCTGCGAGAAGGGGCTGAACTGGATCCTCGCGCATC
>CAYFHV010000086.1:0-7046 GCA_964343105.1 uncultured Planctomycetia bacterium
ACCGATGCCGTCTCGCGCTACCACTACCCGAGACAAGTGCTTTTTCAGATCGATCCGCATTCTGAGCGGGACTATCTCCGGACCGCCGAAAGCATCAATGGGATGGAGGACGTCAAGCTGGTCAATGTCCAGCATGAGTTCGGCCTCTTCGGGGGCGGATACGGCTCAAACATCCTTTCCTTTCTTGGGGCGCTCAAAAAGCCGTCCATCGTGACTTTCCACACCGTCCTTCCTTCGCCGAACGGCGAGCTCCACCGCATCGTCCGTTCGATCGCCGAAAAAACGAGCGGCGTGACGGCGATGACGAACCTCTCGCGCGAAATACTGGTCCGCGAATACGGACTCGAAGAAAAAAAGGTTTCCGTAATCCCGCACGGGATCCACGCCGTGCCCTACAGCTCCAGCGCGAAAGCCAAGGCGGCTTTAGGGTTCTCAGGAAAGGTCAGCCTGTTGACCTTCGGATTTCTGAGCCGCGGCAAAGGGCTTGAATATGTCATTGAGGCGCTGCCCAAAGTCGTGAGGGCGTATCCGGACCTGCTGTACATCGTTTTGGGCGTGACTCACCCGAATGTCTTGAAAGAAGAAGGGGAGAGCTACCGCAACTCGCTGATTCAAAAGGTCCGCGATCTCGACCTTTCCTCCCACGTGAGCTTTTATAACGAATACGCTTCTTTGGACAGCCTGCTTCAGTTTTTGCGGGCCGCGGACATCTACATCTCCACCTCTCTGGATCCGAACCACACCGTTTCGGGGACGCTCTCTTACGCGCTGGGATCCGGGAGGCCGGTCATTTCCACTCCTTTCGCGCAAGCCAGGGAGATCATCACTCCGGAATCCGGATTGCTGGTCAATTTCAGGGACCCCGACTCTTATGCCGAGGCGCTCGCGGCGCTCTTGAGAGATCCCCTCCGAAGAGAGCAATTCGGGAAGAACGCCTATTTCAGGACGCGCAACATGACCTGGGAAAACGTCGCGCTCGAGTATTCAAAGCTGTTCTCGGAACATTCCGGCGAACTCGCCGAAGTCAGCAAATACAAAAAAATCCCCCGCATCAACCTGAACCACATGTTTCTCCTGACCGATGATTTCGGGATCATTCAATTCTCCCAACTTTCTTTGCCGGACATCGCGTCGGGCTATACGGTCGATGACAACGCGCGCGCCCTGATCGTTGCCTGTCTGTGCTACAGCGGCAAGCAAAAGAACCTTCTCAAGCGCGCGGAGATCTATTTGCGCTTCATCGAATACGCGCTGGGGGAGGACGGTCTCTTTGGAAATTATGTGAAATCCGATAGGACGATCGACAGCGAGCTTAATCGAAATGAGAACCTTGAGGACGCGAACGGCCGGACCCTGTGGGCATTGGCGGTTGCCGGCGCGGCCGAGGCCCTGCCCGAAAGCCTGAGGGATAAGGCGCTCTCTCTATTCAGGAAGAGAATAGAAAACCATGTGATGTTTGAATCGCCCAGGGCAACAGCCTTTTATGTCAAGGGCCTCTGCCTCCTTTTAAAAGCGAAGAAGCCGGTCGGCGGAAATGATTTGAACAGGGCCCTGATCCGTCATTGCGACCGGCTGGTTTCGCTTTATCGCGGCGTGTCTTCCGAAGAATGGCCGTGGTTTGAGAATTACCTGACTTATTCAAA
Source organism: uncultured Planctomycetia bacterium (assembly GCA_964343105.1). Taxonomy (GTDB): domain Bacteria; phylum Omnitrophota; class Gorgyraeia; order 1-14-0-20-64-10; family 1-14-0-20-64-10; genus CAYFHV01. Next base: position 1,644 of record CAYFHV010000086.1, read on the forward strand.
CGCAGTTTTCCCGGAAGCCCTTCTCTTGGGGCATCAGCAGACCGGCAACAGCGATTACCTGGAGATCGGCATCAAGACGCTGGATTTCCTGATCCGGCAAACGTTCATCAACGGAATCTACGCGCCCATCGGCCAAGACGGCTGGCATCATAAAATGGGAGAGCGCCGCTATTTTGACCAGCAGCCAGAGGACGTCTCCGCGATGGCGTGCGCTCTGGCCACAGCCTATCGGGTAACTGGAAAGGCTGCTTATAAAAAACTGATGTACGAGGCTTTTAACTGGTTCTTAGGAGACAACAGCCTGGAGCAGGTGGTTTATGACAGGGCCACCGGCGGATGTTATGACGGGGTCGGAGAAGGGCACGTTAATCTCAATCAGGGGGCTGAGTCTACCACCTCCTACCTTTTGGCAAGGCTTGCGATCATGGGAAGGTCTTCGGAATAGGCGGACAGGGCAGGAGTATAATACCACCGGATTTAGAGAGGGTCGTTCGTCCATGGCCTCTTAGCCACCCCAGCTTTTTCCTGTGAGATGAAGCGATGCGACGTATAAGAAGGGGGTTCCGTTTTTTCGGATCGCTGCTTGGTTCGGTCCTCACTGTCCTAAACACGATCTCCATACCCAGCATCCAGATCACAGATTTCAAGCGACCGATCCTCTTTCTCGCCACGCTCACGGTCAGCGCCTGCCATGCAGTGAAGAAGGCAGCGCAGGAAATCGTACTTAACGATGTTCACTCACGCTTGAATCCCACCAGGGTAAACAGTGTCCGTTCGCCGCACTCGGTGGATGAGCTGGCGAACTTAGTCCGTTCGGCCAAGCGGGAAGGTCAGGCCATCAGTGTGTCAGGAGGCCGGCATGCGATGGGTGGCCAGCAGTTCGGGGGCGGGACGATGCACATCAGCATGTCCGCAACGGATGACGTCCTGTCCTTCGACCGGGAACGGGGGATCGTGCGGGTCGAGGCGGGCATTGGCTGGCCCAAGCTGGTTTCGTACCTCACCGAGCAGCAGGCCGGCCCGGGGCCGGCGTGGGCGATTGTTCAAAAGCAGACCGGAGCCGATGAGCTGAGCATCGGCGGGGCGCTGTCGGCCAACGTGCATGGCCGGGGGTTGCGGTTCCGGCCGATGATCCAGGACGTGGAGGCGTTCACGTTGGTCAATGCGGACGGCGACCTCCTCACTGTCAGCCGCACTGAACACCCCGAACTGTTCCGGCTGGCGATCGGGGGCTACGGCCTGTTCGGGGTTATCGCCACCGTAGACTTGCGCTTGACGCCCCGCCAGAAGCTGCAGCGCAAGGTGGAGGTCATTTCCATGGAGGACCTGCCGCAGAAAGTGCTTGAGCGGATTTCAAGCGGGGCGCTGTATGGGGATTTTCAGTATAAGACTGACGTTGCCGTCCCGGATTTCATGAAGATTGGGGTGCTCTCGACCTACCAGCCGGTGCCGCTGGATACTCCTATCCGGGGTGCTCAGAAGCGGTTGACTCCGGACCGCTGGAATGAGCTCCTGATGCTGGCTCATACGCGGAAAAGCGAAGCATTCGAACGATACAGCCGGTATTACCTAAGCACGAATGGCCAGGTTTATTGGTCGGACGAGCACCAGATGGGCTATTACAATAGCGCCTATGAAGATTACCTGCGCCGCACCATCCCCAACCATACCGCCGGCTCACTGATGATTACTGAGATTTACGTGCCTCGTCACCGGTTAAGCGAGTTTACTGCTCTAATCGCGGAAGACGCGAAAGCTCACGCCTTCGACGTTGTCTACGGCACCATGCGGCTCATCGAACGGGATGAAGAAAGCTTCCTGGCCTGGGCCAAGCAAGACTACGCGTGTATTATTTTCAATCTGCGGGTCCGACATACGCCGGAAGGGCTTGCCAAGGCGCAGGAGGATTTCCGGCTCCTGATTGATCGCGCGCTGGAGTTTGGCGGGTCGTATTACCTGACGTACCATCGCTGGGCGCGCAGAGAACAGGTGCTTCAGGCCTACCCTCAACTTCCGGAATTTCTCCGACTCAAATTGCAGTACGACCCGCAGGAGCGGTTCCAGAGCGACTGGTATCGCCACTACAAAGCCATGTTTGCCGAGTAGATTCCATGGTCTTGCGGACACGTGCGTTCTGGCTCTGGTTTCTGCTGAGCCTGTTCCTGTTGCGTGTGGTTGGACAGCTTCTGGTGGCATTGGGCCGGGCACCATTCCTGCCGCCTATGGAAGAGTGGCAGTCCGGAATTCTCGCGTATCCAGCGCTGCTGGTCAGCCAGATCGTGATCCTCCTTCTTTACTCCAAGGTCTGCCTCGATTTCACCCGTGGCCGGGGCTACTTTGTTGTGCCGAGGCGGCGTCTCGGTGTCGTCCTATTATGGTTCGGCTCAATCTATCTGATCAGCATGATCATCCGCTACGCTCTGCGTATGAGCTTGTATCCTGAGGAGCGCTGGCTGGGCGGAGCGATCCCGGTCATCTTTCACTGGGTGCTTGCGGCGTTCCTGTTGATGGTGGGGCAGCACCACTGGTCTCGCACCAGGGTTCGGCTGAAGCCGAAAGGCGGGCAGACGCAGAATTAATATTTACACAGCATACGTTAAGTAGTGTATAATTAGCTTGTCATGATAGCGAGCTTCGGGGATGAGACGACAGAGGATATTTTCAACGGTGAGAATACCAAGGCAGCCAGGCGTATCCCCATCCAGCTTTGGAAGACGGCATCGCGAAAGCTGGACATGCTCAATGCGGCCCATGAGTTGCGGGATTTGATGGTGCCGCCGGCCAACCGTCTGGAACCCTTATATGGGAATTTGGCCGGGAAGCATAGTATTCGGATCAATGATCAATTCCGAATCCTGTTCCGCTGGAAAGACGGGAACGCTTTTGAAGTTCAAGTTAAGGACTACCATTAATCTGGAGGTAGAAGGATGATCCCAAAGCATCGAGAACCAAGTCATCCGGGGGGGATCCTGCTCGAGGAGTTTCTGGGGCCGATGAAGTTGAGTCAAGTTGAGCTTGCGCGCCGTATGGGAGTTTCGGTACAGCGGGTCAATACGCTTGTTAATGGCAAGAGGGATATAACGGCGGAGACCGCCATCTTGCTAAGCCGAGTTCTCAAGACCACCCCGGAGTTCTGGATGAACTTGCAAGACACGTGTGATCTCTACGAGGCCAGGGAACACCTGGCTCGGGCCGCTTAAAACAGGTTCTAATGTCATCCACCCCAGCTTTTTCTGGAATACCCCGCTTGACGGAGTATACCTTTTAGTGTATACTTCATTTGGAGGGTAAAAATATGATTGCAACCGTGAGCTTAAAGGAATTACGGCCGGAGTTGCCACAAGTGATCGATCGGGTCGATCGGAAGCTGGATCGTTTTGTCATTACCAGAAGGGGCAAGCCCATTGCTGTGCTGTTGGGCGCTGATGATTATGAGTCCTTGATGGAAACGCTGGACATCCTTGCAGATCCTAAAGCGATGGCTGGACTCCGCAAAGGTGAAGCGGATATTCGCAAGGGCAGAACGAGGTCCTGGACGGATGTAAAGAAGTCTCTTGCCAAGTTATAGGATAGAGCTCACTCGTCAGGCAGAGCGCGCCCTCAGGCGCATTGCACAGAGTGAGTCAGCCCTCTACGCGCGTGTTGCTCGGGCCGTTGATGAGCTAGGGAGTAATCCATTTCAAGGCAAACCGTTAAAGGGGGAGCTCAAAGGGCGCTACTCCTATCGGGTTGGCAGTTACCGCATCCTCTACCTCATCCACCGCCATCATTTGCTTGTGGTGGTAATCGATGTAGGGCACCGGCGGGGAATTTACCGGTGAGGGGGCAGGTCATTTCCGCTGCGCGATACGGTGTTACAGGTTTAGGCGGCCTGGAAACAGGTTCTAATGTCATCCAGCCAGGGACCCCAGCTTTTTTCTAGAAGAAATATACGTTGGCGAAACAACGTATTCTGAAATATAGACTTTCGATTTTCGTGGTAATATTGAGGCGTGATAAAACGCCCGGTACTTGAGAAGCAGGTTCATCTGGCGCTGAGGCGCAGCCGCGTGGTGGCCTTGATCGGGCCCCGGCAGTCCGGAAAGACAACGCTGGCCGGGCAGCTTGTCGATATCCGCTCGCGCAACTATTTTGATCTTGAGGACTCCGACCAGCTTGCCCGGCTGGATGAGCCCAAAATAGCGCTTTCTCCCTTAAAGGGTTTGGTTGTGATCGATGAAATCCAGCGCAAGCCCGAACTTTTCCCTTTGCTTCGCGTCCTGGCTGATCGCAGGCCTCTTCCGGCTAAATTTCTGATTCTTGGAAGCGCCGGACCGAGGCTGTTGAAACAGTCCTCGGAATCTCTGGCCGGCAGGATTGAGATTGTACCCATGAGTGGATTCTCGCTCGGCGAGGTCGGCGACCGGCATATTCAAAAACATTGGCTAAGAGGAGGTTTCCCGCCGTCCTATTTAGCTGCGACCGAGACCGACAGCGTAGCCTGGCGCAAGCAATTTACCCAGACCTTTCTGGAAAGGGACATCCCCCAAATGGGTTTTAGAATTCCAGCCCAAACCCTTAAAAGGTTCTGGTCGCTCATCGCCCATTATCATGGGCAAATTTGGAATGCTTCCGATCCGGCGACGGCTTTGGGGGTCAGTCCGCCTGCTGTCCGTCACTATTTGGATGTTTTGGAAGGGATGTTGATGATTCGTACCCTGACGCCCTGGCATGAAAATCTGAAGAAGCGCCAGATCAAATCCCCCAAACTTTACTTCCGGGATTCCGGGATTCTGCATCTTTTGCTGGGGATCAGGACTTTTAGAGAATTGGAAAGCCACCCGAAGAAAGGGGCTTCCTGGGAAGGATACGTTTTGGAAGAGCTTCTGAAACGAAAACCGGACGCCGCGCCTCATTTTTGGGGGACCCATGGTGGGGCGGAACTCGATCTTCTGCTTTTAGAGAATGGAAAGAGGCTTGGATTCGAAATCAAATACTCGGATGCGCCGAGGATGACGCCTTCCATGAAAATCGCGATGAAAGCGCTCGGGCTTCATCGCCTGACCGTCCTTTATCCCGGGAGCCGATCCTACTCATTGGCGGAGCGGATTGAAGTTGTGCCGGCCCAAGAACTGTTGGGCAAACAGAACAGGTTCTAATGTCATCCAGCCAGCGACCCTGATTTTGTTTCCATGACCAAGCAAGGGATTGAGGAGATCAAGCGTGCGGCGACGGATCATCCGATCCATGAGCTGATCGCCCGGCGCTGGAGCCCCTATGCTTTTGATGCCCGTCCGGTTTCAAAGGCGGATCTGCTCTCTCTATTCGAGGCAGCTCGCTGGGCAGCCTCCTCCTACAACGAGCAGCCATGGAGCTACATCGTCGCGACGAAGGAGAAACCGGATGAGTTTCAAAAATTGCTCT
>CAYFHV010000087.1:0-6834 GCA_964343105.1 uncultured Planctomycetia bacterium
GGGGGCCATGTGCGGGGGAGTGGGAAACTCCCCCGCACGAGACCGCCCTGCCGAAGGCAGGCCCGGGAAAGGGGTCTCCAAGGGGGAAACAGTGGAACGCGTTTCCCCCTTGGAGCGGGGAGACAACCGGCCCGTCAGGCCATGGCCACGAAGCCGGGAGGCACACACCTTCTGCCGGTCGGTGCCCGCGTTGTCTCACCGCAGCGCCTCCTTGACCGCCTGGCTCACCGTCTTGCCGTCTGCCCGGCCCGCGACTTTCGGCATCACGATCTTCATGACCACGCCCATTGCCTGAGGGCCCTGGGCTCCCGCTTCCTGAACGGCCGCCTGGACAATCGCCTTCAGCTCCTCCGCGCCCAGCGCCGGCGGCAGGTAGCTGCGCAGGATCTCGGCCTCCTGGCTCTCCTTGTCGGCCAGGTCGGTGCGCCCGCCCTTCCGGAACGCCTCGACCGATTCCTCCCGCTGCTTGATGAGCTTGACCACCACCTCCAGGAGCTCCGGATCCTCCAGCCGGTCCTTTCCCTTCTGGATCGCGGCGTTGGATGCAGCGGCCTTGAGCATCCTCAAGGTCGAGACCTTCAGCGTCTCCCTGGCCTTCAAGGCGCTCCTCAACTCCTGATCCACCTGGTCGCAGAGCATCATCGCCTGCAGGCCAGCCACGCCAGGCCCGCGGAGAGGAGGTAAAGCCCCGCCAGTGGTGCGGCCAGGATCAGCTGGCTCACGATGTCCGGGCCCGGAGTGACGACCGCCGCCAGGATGAGGAGCGCCACCGCGGCCAGCCGCCACTGCCGCACAAGCGTTGCGGGGCGAACCCACCCGCCGCGGCAGAGCACCACAATGCCCAGCGGGATCTGGAAGAGAAGGCCGGATCCGGCAATCAGCCAGAACGCGAAATTCATGGCGGCCCCCACCGTCAGCATGGGAGCCATGAACTCCGTGCGGAATCCCAGGAGGATCGCCAGACTCGCCGGGAGGAGAAACCTCCAGCCCAGCCAGGCCCCTGCGAGGAAGAGCGCTGCGCTGGCTGCAACCAGGGTGATCGTGCGGAATCGAGCCGCCGGCCGCAGCGCTGGCTGGACGAAGCTCCAGCACTCCCAGGCGATCCCGGGTGAGCCGAGCAGCAGCCCTCCCAGCAAAGCCGCCTTGAGCTGAACGAGAAACGGCTCCACGGGGCTCAAGAAGACCACCTGTCCCATCGGTTCGATCAGCCAGGCGAGCAGCCGGGGCGCCCAGATCCACGAGAGACCGGTCGCCGCGGTCAGCCAGAAGAGGGCCCGCAGCAGCCGCCGCCGGAGCTCCTCCAGATGCTCCCCGAAAGGACGCCGTGCTTCAGGCACCGTCTCGTCACTGTAGGAGGACTCTGCGGCGCTGCGCGTGCCGTGTCCGGAAGAAAATCTACTCCGAGGGCTTGTTGCGGTCTCCACCATCCTTCAGACTCTTCTTGAACTCTTGGATTGCCTTGCCCAGTTGGCGGGCAATCTCCGGCAGCCGTCCCGCCCCGAAGAGGACGAGGACGACCAGCAGGATGAGAACCAGCTCCGGCCAACCGATATTGAACATAGGAAAAACTATTCTATCATGCGGCCTGCGATTTCCCTCGGGCCGCCTGGACCGCCACCAGCGCCATGAAGAGAACCTCCGCCGCCACGTAACCGATGAGGAGAGCCGGGACCGGCTTGGCGCTGCCGCCGGCGTAGCTGTGGAGTCCCACGAGGTAAAAGCTCACCCCGTAGTAGGTCATGAGGAGGAGAAAGAATCCGGCGATCGTCCCGAGCGAAAGCCATGCGCCCCGGATCCATCCGGCGAATCGGCCGTGCAGAAGCGCCAGGAACCAGAGCAGTGTGATGAGGGCCCAGGTCTCTTTCGGATCCCAACCCCAGTACCGGCCCCAGGAGGCGTTGGCCCAAACCCCGCCCAGCATGATCCCGCTGGCCAGGAGGACCACACCGACCTGAATGGCGCGGTAGAGGTAAAGCTCCAGCGCGTTCTGATCCCGCGTGTTCTCACCCCGTTTTCGGTTCTGCGGCGGCCTGAAGAGGGTGACCCCGGCCGCCAAATGCGCCAGCACCGTGGCAAGCGCCAGTGCCCCATAGCTGGCCACGATCGTCAATACGTGCACCGAAAGCCAGAGGTTGCTGCGCAGCACCGCCACGACCGGCACGATGCTGGGATCCAGGGGAACATAATCGGCCAGGGCGAGGAAGATCGCCGCAACGATCCCGGCGGCCAGAGCGAACCAGCGGGTCCGGTGGATCCGCTCGAAGAGAAGCGCCAGCCCCACCGCGACGAACGGCAGCCAGAGCATCGTCTCGTAGAAGTTGGAGACCGGCGGCCGGCCTCCCAGGATGACGCGCGCGAGGATGCCCGCGAGGTGGATCCCGAAACCGGCCCAGAGCAGGACAAGCCCCCACGATCCGCCTGTACCCCGCCGAACGAGGCCCACGAGCAACCCCAGGCAAGCCAGCGTGTAGAGGATACGGGCGATGACAAACGGCCGCAGCCGGTTGTACAACACCTCCAGATGCAGCCGCCATCGGGCCGGGGCATCCTTGGAGTCCGGCGAAACGAACCCCACCTCCCGCTGGAACAGCCGGCTCAGCGCCACGAACCGACCGTACAGATCCATTGTCTCGTTCTCCAGCATGGAGAGCTTTTCGTCCCGCTGCTGTTTCTCCACGATCGGCGGGAGCATCCGCATGAGCTTCCGCTCCGAGACCAGCTGGGCGTAGGAGATGTGGGTTGTCTTCCGGCTCATGCCCAGCGCCTCCCGCAGCGGCACGAAGGGGACCGATAGGATCAGCTCCTCCTGCCACCGATTCGGCTCATCCAGGATGGAGCGCAGCGTCTCGACCGGATCCTGCCGGCCCCAGGCCGGACGGCCGGTGATCTGGTACAGGGTCTCGCGGGCGAAGCTGTCGAACGGCTTAACCCGCCCGTTGTGCAGGACCGGCCGGTAGCGGTCCGTACCACGGGGATCATCCGGGCCGGCAGCGCCCGAAAGCCCTACACCCCCGAGAAGCGCCCATGCACAGAGCAGGAGCGCAGCCGTCCGCCGGCTCACGGGGATTCCTCTGGGCGGCGAAAGATGAACATCCCCACCACACCCGCCACGACGATGAGAAAGCCGGCGTAGACGAGCGGCGTCCCCGGATCCTTTCGGACGGAGAGCACTGTGGCTTCCCGCGGACCGAGGATATAGCTCGACTGGAAGAAGCTGTAGCCCCGGTATTTGAGCGGGTTGTTCATGCTGATCGTGCGGCGGAGGACCACCCCCCGCTCCGGATCGCTGAGCACCACGTCGGCCTCGAAGCCGGCCGCCATGTCCGTGCCCGGGTAGTCGATCTTCCGGAAGTCGAGCAGCTGGATCGAAAACGGCAGCTCCCGCATCTCCTTGCGGTATTCCAGAAGGACCCGATCGCCGCCGATCGAAATCTCCGCGCCCCCGCCCAGACCGATCCAGGCCTCTGCCGTCTGCCCGGAGTCTTGAGCCACCACATGCACCGCTTCGGAGCGGACCTCGTTGTCCCGGTTCACGTATCGGGCCACCACATTCGCCGTCGGATAAAAGGCCTCCGCCTGCACCTCCATCCCCAGCCAGGGATGCCGCACCTTCTTCCCGAGCTCAAATCGGGCCGTCTGGAGCTCACCCGGCGCCCCGGTGAAAACCCAAGAGACCTTTCCATCCGGCTGGCGCACGAGACAGACCGCCTGCGGGGGCAGTCGCCGCGCGGCGGGGTGAAGGTAGGCCGCATGCGCACGGATCGTCCTGCGCTGCCCATGGATCTCCGGGAAATCGGGGTGCAGGGCAAACAGCAGATAGGGATCGCTCCCCTGCGGCCCTTGCAGCACGAAGGAAACCGCCGGGTTCCTCGGCTCCCTGGAGCGATTCACCACCCCTTCTTCCGCGATCGCCAGATCGGTAAAGTAATCCTTGAAGACGACCCGATACGGCGTTCCGCTCACCGGAATCGGCCTCTTCAAGAGGCGCGGGACCGGGATCTCCCGGCGGAGGTTGAGGTCGGGGAATTCCAACACGACCGTCCCCCGTTCTCCCCGGTCCTGCTGGCCCTTCCCGGTCAGCCGAGCGAACTCCCGGTCGCTCTGCGCCTCCAGGAAGAGGAGGTGCGCATCCCCCCAGCGGGCGCCGAACCGGTCCGGATCCCGGGCCAGCAGCCAGATTTCATCCTCGTGGTCGTCGAGAGAAAGCTTGAGCCGCACCGCCGGATTCTCAGACGGCCCGCCCGGCTGGATCTCCTCGTGCACCACCGCGTTGGGCAGGTATCGGTCCACCGTGAGATAAAGCTTGCGATCCTGGAACGAGATCTCAAACCTGGCCCCGGGCTCGTGCTTCCAGGCCTGCGCCTCGAAGCGGACCGGGAAGAGATGAACCCCGCCGGGATTGAGGGGATGAACCACGAGGACGTTCTGGGGAAGGCGCAGGGTGTTGCTCGACTCTCCCTCGGGGATCACCATCTGGCCCTCCACCCCGAGCCGGCCGCCCACGATGCCGCCGACCAGGATGGCGATGATTCCCAGATGGGCCAGGACGAAGGGGATGTGCTTGCGCTGCCAGGGAACGCGCCGCAGCGCCGCCGCCGCGAGGTTCACCGCCAGGAAGGCGAGCAGCGCCTGGAACCACCACGATTCGTAAACAAAGAGCTGCACCGACGCCGTGCCGAAGCGGGCCTCGTAGAGGGTGCCCCAGGCCAGGACCCCCCCGATGACGACGAGCAGGGGGACGGCGACGTGCAGTGAACCTAAGATTCCAAACAGGCGAAACATCGCAACGGCCTCCTACGTGGCAGAGCGGGAGGGCTGCTCCGGATGGGGGGAGCTATCCGGATGGAGCGAATAGAGGTACTCGACGAGCGCGTCGAGCTCCTCATCCGAGAGCTTCTCCTTCCAGGGGGGCATCCAGAGCGGCGGGGAAAGGTGATCACGGTCGGATCGGCCCGGGAAGCGGCCATCCCGGATGATCTCCTTCAGCTCCTCCCGGCTGTAGCCGTCGGCCACGTAGAGGAGGGAGGGAACCTCCTCCCCCTGGTCCATGTTCCTGTTGAAGATCCCCCCTCGGCCCTGCGGCCCGTGGCAGGCGGCGCAGCCGTACTTCCGGAAGACGGCGGCGCCCTGCTCCACCTGGGAGGCGAAGAGCGACTCCGGCTCGGGCTCCGCCCGCACCTTGTACCGCGCCGGGATCGGCATCCCCTCCTGCCCCTTCTCCGAGGAGAAAGATAAGACCAGGGCCGTCAGCAGTTGGATCTCCTCCTCGGTGAGCTCGTAGTTCGGCATGCTGGATTCAGGAACCCCGATCGCCGGATAGCCCGGGACGACCCGCTGCGGATCCCGGAAATGATCCACGATCCAGTTGGATACGAGCTCCTCGCCCTTGACGTACCGGAAGTCAAACTGATCCGGCGACTTGGTCCAGGTCTCGTCCAGCTCCGGGCCCACCAGCATCCCCTTCCCGTGAAGGTTGTGGCATCCGATGCAGCCCTTGTCCTCGAACAGGGCCACCGCCTGGACCAGCCGCTCCGCCCCCTTCAGCCCCCGGACGCTCTCATGGCAGGCGGTGCAGGTGCCGACGATGAGATCCTTCGCCAGGAGCGGCTCCTCCCAGTGCGGGACCGGCCCGTGGGCGTACGCCTTGATCGTGGCCTGCCCCTGGCCGTGGTGGCAGATGGTGCAGCCGATCTCCTCGAAGGGATGCGCCTGGAGGAATCCGGGGATCCCCAGGTCGGGGTGCGTCGCGAACGGCTGGGGCTGGTCCGCCATCCGCGGGTTGTCCACCCCCATGTGGCAGGTCACGCATCGGTCAATCCGGTTGAACTCCGGCAGGTAAATCTGCCGGACCTTGAGCGGCGCCCCCGCCCGCGAGGCATCCCCCGTCACCTTCGCCAGTCGGCGGTGGTACTCCCTCTGGGTCCCGACCCACTCCGGCAGGATCTCCTGGCCGACCAGGACCAGGAACATGAGGGTCATCCCGAAGCTGGAGAGGAGGAACAGCCAGTTCCAGAGCCCTCGCCGCATGAAGGTCAGATGTTGAAGTTGAAACCGGGGAAGGAGACCATGTACTTGATCGCGAAGAGATTCCGCAGAACCATCTTGACCGGCACGAAGAACATGGCCAGCACAAAGAAAATGATGACCGCGTAGCGAATCGGCCCCAGCGACCGGTAGAAGTTCTTGAACAGCATCCTGGGAAGGAGCATCCCCAGTCCCCCGTAGGCGGCGAGGAAGAGGATCCCCATCCAGTTCGGCATGTTGTGCAGCCCCGCGGTCGACCGGGGCGCCCGGAAATGATCCCAGTGCTCCCACGGGAGGTACAGCTCCCATCCCGGGCCCCGCATGGTGTAGCCGATGAAGATCAGCACAAACCAGAGGGTGAGTCCGTAGGTGAAGATCCCCACCGAGAATTTCCGGTCCCGGAAGTTGTAGTAGCCGATCCCCCGCGGATTGGGATCCACGTAGGGCAGCGCCATGAGGCCCAGGAGGATGAGCGTGGGCAGGACCACCCCCGCGATCCAGGGGTCGAAGTAGACCAGAAGCTCCTGCAGCCCCACGAAATACCAGGGTGCCTTCGATGGGTTGGGCGTCTTGTTCGGGTTGGCCAGCTCCTCCAGCGGGGCGTGCGCCAGCATGGACCAGAGGGTGAGTAGCGCCGTGATCACCAGCGCCGCCACGAACTCCCGCGAGACCAGGTGCGGCCAGGTGAAGACCTTCTCCTGCAACGCCTCGGGATGCGCGCGCAAATACTCCTCCGGCCGGACCCCTTTAGCCCGCTCCTCCTTCGGGGGCAGGGGGATCGCGGAGAATTCATCCTTGCGGACCCGCCAG
>CAYFHV010000088.1:0-6778 GCA_964343105.1 uncultured Planctomycetia bacterium
TCCGCGGCAGCGAATGGATCGGCATCTCCTTCCCCGGCTTCGCCGATCTGCTGGGGACGCTGCGGCTGGGGACGCTGCGGCATTGACACCGCGGGGTCCGGCTGTTAGAATGACCGCGGTGTAGGGATCTTCCCGCCGATGCCCGATAACAATCATTGGGGGATGGAACTCCTCGGTAGCGCCTTGGGTCTCTTCTCGAACGACCTCGGAATTGATCTGGGCACCGCCAATACCCTTGTCTACGTCAAGGGTCAGGGGATTGTCCTCTGCGAGCCCTCTGTGGTCGCCATCCATCGTGCAAGCGGCGGGGTTCTTGCCGTCGGGGAAGAGGCCAAGCGGATGCTGGGCCGGACCCCCGGATCGATCCTGGCCATCCGTCCCATGAAGAACGGCGTCATCGCCGACTTCGAGGTCACGGAGGCGATGCTCCGCTACTTCATCAAGAAGGTGCACACCCATCGGGTCGTGGTCCGCCCCCGGATGGTGATCGCGATCCCCTCGGGGATCACCGAGGTCGAGAAGCGGGCCGTGCGGGACTCGGCCCTGCACGCGGGGGCGAGGGAGGTGCATCTGGTGCCGGAGCCGGTGGCGGCGGCCATCGGCGTGGGCCTGCCGATCCACGAGCCCTCCGGGAACCTGATCGTGGACATCGGCGGCGGGACCACCGAGATGGCGGTGATCTCCCTGTCCGACATCGTCTTCTCCAAGTCCATCCGGGTGGGTGGGGATGAGATGGACGAGGCCATCGTCCAGCATATGAAGAAGACGTACAACCTGATGATCGGCGAGCGCACCGCGGAGGAGATCAAGCTGAAGATCGGGTCGGCCTTCCCCCTCGAGCAGGAGCTCACCATGGAGGTGCGCGGCCGGGATCTGGTGGCCGGCCTGCCCAAGACGGTGACGATCTCCTCGGAGGAAACCCGGGAGGCCCTGGCCGATCCGGTCTCCCAGATCCTGGAGACGGTTCGCCTCACCCTGGAGAACACGCCGCCGGAGCTGTCGGCGGACCTCATCGAGCGCGGCGCGGTTCTCGCCGGGGGCGGATCGCTGCTGAAGGGGATGGACCGGCTTCTCTCCGAGGAGACCGGTCTGCCGTTCCACCTGGCGGACGATCCGATCACGGCGGTGGCGCTCGGCACAGGGAAGTACCTCAGCGACCTCAAGACGCTCCGAAGAATCGCAGCAACCGTTTCTCACTGGAACGAAAATTAAGTAGGAGCCGGTTCCACAACCCGGCGTGAGCCGCTCACAGAAGCTCGAACGCGCAGCCGTCCTTCTGGTTCTCGTCGCCTCCCCATTCTGGCTTCCGGTTCTTCCCCCTCCGCTGGTCCATGCCGTCCGCTCCGGCTGGATGGATACCGTCCAGCCGATCCTCACGGGTGTCCACTGGATTCCCCAGGGGATTGATCGGCTCTTCTCCGGCGTCGTGGGGATCTTCAGCCTGGAGGAGGAGAATCGCATCCTGCGCATGCGGCTGGAGGCCCTGCGCGCTCACGGAGAAGCCCATCGGGAGCTGGCCGGGGAGAATGCGCGCCTGCGCCGGCTCCTCCAATTCCGCGCTGAGGGTTCCTGGAAGACGATCCCGGCCGAGGTGGTCGGGCGGGAGCTGGGCCCGTGGTCACGCGGCTTCCTGGTGGATCGCGGGACGCGCGACGGAGTCCGGCCGGGGATGGCGGTGATCACCCCCTCGGGCCTCGTCGGAAGGGTGACCGAGACGGGCAGCACCTCCAGCCGCGTGATGGCGCTCACCGATCCCCATTTTCGCGTGGCCGCGATCCTCTCCGAGAGCCGGGTTTCCGGGCTGTGCATGGGGGTCGGCAGGGGCCATGCCGTGCTGACCTATCTGCCGAGGGATCTTTCCATGAAGCCCGGTGAGGGGATCGTCACCACGGGCGGGAGGAGCTTCGCCCCCAAGGGGCTTCCGGTCGGAACGATCCGAAGGGCCTGGGCCGATTCCTCCGGGATGTTCCAGACGGCTGATTTTGAGCCAACGGTGGATCTGGCGCGGATCGAAGAGGTCCTCATCCTGACGTGGCGCCCCACCGACTAGGGTACCTCCTCGCCGGCGCGCTCGCGGCCGATCTGGTCGTTACCTCGATCCTGCCGCAGCTGAGGTGGTTCCTCGATCCCCTTCTCGTGACCCTCTTCTTCGTCGGTTTGAAGGCGCCCTCCGTCCGATCCCTCTGGGCGTGGGGCCTGGCGCTGGGGCTCCTCCGGGATGCGGCCAGCGGCGGGCTCTTCGGCACGTGGGCCTGCATCTTCGCGCTGACCGGATGGATCCTCAGCCGGGCCCGGCGCGCGATGGAGGTGGACGATCCGATCACGGTGTTCCTCTGCGTGGGCCTGGGCACGCTGGCGGCCCACCTTCTGGAGCTGGCCTTGATCGCCCTGGCGGATCCCTCCGCCGGTTGGGGACAGGTTCCGTGGAGCTTCTTTCCGTTGGTTGCCGCGACGCACGGCGGCCTGGCCTGGTGGGGTTTCCCGAGGGTGGAGCGGCTCCTGCGTCCTTCTCGATCATGCGGATACGGATCCTGGAACGGCTGATCCTTGCGGGCCTGCTGATCGTCTGGGCAGGCCTCTTCGCGGCGCAGGTCGTTCACGGGGGCCGTTTCCGCGACAAGTCGGAGAGGAACCGGTCGCGCCTCATCCATCTTCCCGCCCCCCGCGGAAACATCCTGGACCGCAACGGAATCCCGCTGGTGGAGGATCGGATGAGATTCGAGCTGGCGATCCTGCCTCAGGAGCTGCGGGACTCGGACGATGCGTGGCGGCAGCTCTCGAAGCGGGTGGGCCTGCCGGCGGAGGAGCTGGCCGGCCGCTACCGCCGCGGCTTCGTCGCCCGATTCTCCCCGGTCACTCTCGTCCGGGATCTGCCGCGTGAGACGGCGTTCCTCCTGGAGGAGGAGAGAGCCCGGCTGCCGGGTTTGGTCATCCGGCCGGTCCCGCAGCGCCATTACCCCCTCGGAGCCGCCGTCGGTCCGGTGGTCGGATACCTGGGGCTCATCGGACCCGAGGAGCTGACCCGGCTGAGGCCCTACGGTTACACCTTCCGGGACTGGGTGGGCAAGGAGGGGGTGGAGAAGACGTGCGATCCCTTTCTCCGAGGCCGGGATGGGGGCCTGCATGTGGAGGTCAACGCCCAGGGCAGGATGGTTCAGCAGATCGGATTCCTGGCGCCGCAGCGGGGCCGTTCGGTCCGTCTCTCAATCGACGTCCGCCTTCAGAAGCTCTGCTACGACCTGCTTCGGGGCGGGGAGGGTGCCCTGATCGCGATGGAGGCCTCCACGGGAGAAATTCTCTCCCTGGTCAGCACCCCCTCCTTCGATCCGAACGATTTCGTGGATCCTTCCGGAGGCGATGAGATCCGGCGGGTGCTGCGCCATCCGGACCAGCCGATGTTCAACCGCGCAACGCGGTCCAGGATCCCGCCGGGCTCTGTGTTCAAGCCGGCGGTGGCGTACGAAGCGCTGCGGCAGCAGAAGATCTCCGCCGGCACGGCCTTCGAATGCCTCGGGGAGTACAAGCTGGGTACGGCCAGCTTTCGTTGCTGGAGGGAGGAGGGCCATCAGGCGCAGACGGTTTCCGAGGCGCTCCAGCATTCCTGCAACATCTTCTTCTATCAGACCGGCCGGCGGCTTGGGGCCGATGGGATCGCGCGGGCGGCACGGCTCTTCCGTCTGGATCAGCCGACCGGCATCGATCTGCCGGGGGAGGCGCGCGGCCAAGTGCCGGACCCGGCCTGGATGAAGCAGACCCTGAATCACACCTGGCAGGAAGGGGACACCGTCTCCTTCGCCATCGGCCAGGGCCCGCTTCTCGTGACGCCCCTGGAGATGCTGCTCCTCTTCAACACCATCGCCACCGAGGGCCAGCTGTTGAAGCCGAGGGTGCTCCTGGAAGTCGATGGAAAGGCCCCCCAAGCGCCCGCGGCGGAGGAGCGGGTCGCTTTGGATCGCTCTGTGTTGCGCTGGGTCAAGGAGGGATTGGATAGGGTCGTGAACACCGAGAGCGGGACAGGCCGGCTCGCGGTTGTGCCCGGCGTGCGCGTTGCAGGCAAGACCGGCACGGCCCAGGTGCCCCAGGGGAATCCCCATGCCTGGTTCTGCGGCTATGCGCCGGCAGACCATCCCAAGGTCAGCTTCGTGATCTTCCTGGAGCACGGCGGCAAGGGCGGTTTAAGGCCGGCGCAGGTTGCGGGACAGCTGGTGGGGCTTCTCAAGGAGATGGATTACCTATGAGCCCCTCAGCGATGGCGCGGCGATCCTGGGCTCAAGGAATCGACCGGGTTCTGTTGGCGGCCGCCCTGATCCTGCTGGGAATCGGGCTGTTGGCCCTCTTCAGCGCTTCCTATCAGAAGGTGCAGGCGACCGGGGTGAGCTACGTGGGCCGCCAGCTCGCCTGGATGGGTCTGGGGATCACGCTGGCCTTTCTCCTGGTCGCGGTGGATTACCACCGCTGGCTGGAGTGGGGATACCTGCTCTACTTCCTGAATCTGGCGCTGCTGGCTCTGGTGCTGGTCCTGGGCGTCGAGCGGGGCGGGGCGCAGCGATGGCTGACGTTGGGCGGATGGACCGTCCAGCCGTCCGAATTTGCCAAGATCACGACGGTCCTGGCCCTGGCCCGCTTCCTGGGGGGACAGCGTGGGCCGCTGGAGCCGCGTTGGACCACCGTGATCGGTGCGGGCCTCCTGCTCCTTCTTCCCGCGGCGCTCATCTTCCTTGAGCCGAACCTGGGGACGGCGTCCATCTTCGCCGTGATCGGCCTGGGGATGCTGGTCGTCTGGGGAATGCCACTGCGGGCCGTGGCCGGTACGATCGGTGCGGCGCTCTTCGCCCTGCCGGTGGGCTGGCATTTCCTGGCCGACTACCAGCGGTCCCGCCTCCTGGTTTTTCTGAATCCCAACCTGGATCCGCTGGGCGCCGGCTACACGGTCATCCAATCGAAGATCGCCATCGGATCGGGCGGCCTCTGGGGAAAGGGGTGGCTCGCCGGCACACAGAACCAGCTCAACTTCCTCCCCGAGCGGCACACCGACTTCATCTTCTCCGTGATCGGGGAGGAGTGGGGGGTCCTGGGGGCGACCCTCTGCCTGGCCCTCTTCGCCCTGCTGTTTCACCGGATGCTGACGATCGCCCTCCAGACGCGGGATCCCTTCGGCCGGCTGCTGGTGGTGGGCCTGACCACGATGCTGGCCGCTCACACGGTGGTCAACACCGGGATGACGCTCGGCCTGGCGCCCGTGGTCGGCCTGCCGCTTCCCCTGATCAGCTACGGCGGGTCGTGGATGGTGTCGTGCCTGGCGGCCGTCGGCATGGCCCTCTCGGTGGGCCTGCGCCGCTAACGCCGGGGACGTTCTTAAAGGGGACACCCTCGAGCACGGTCGCTGTCGGGTTTCCATCCGTACTGCAACCTGCTGTACCCTCCGCAACCGCCCATTCGGCCGTTCTTGTGGGAATGCATTAAACGCAAAATCCTTGATTCGTGTGATTCTTCCTGGTAACCTGATGGCTACGGAGCAATACCATGCCGCGTTCTACCAGGAAACCCAGTGCAACAGGGTACTATCACCTTCTGAGTCGTGGAAACAATCGGGAAAGGATCTTTCACGCTGACCAGGACTTCCGGTCCTTTCTGGGTCTAATCTACCGTTACAAGAGACGGTGGAACTGGAGGCTGCACCACTTCTGCCTGATGCCCAACCACGTTCATCTGTTGGCCTTCGTGGAGGAATTCTCGCGGTTGAGCAAGTTGATGCAGGGCGTCCTTCAGGGCTATGAGAGGATGTATCGGAAAAAGTATTCTCACTCAGGACACCTATGGCAAGGTCGGTACAAGAGCATCCCCATCGAAGAAGAGTCGTACCTGCTGGAATGCGCACGCTATATTGAGCGTAACCCCGTACGGGCGGGTCTGGTGAATCATCCCGAGGATTATCCCTGGTCCAGTTGCCGGCTATATGTCGAAGGAGAGCGGAGTCGTTTGGTCGACCCTAATCCGATGTATGAGGGGCTGGGTAAGACCTTTCGGACTCGCCGGAAGCGGTATCGAGAGTTCGTGGAAGGCAACCGGGCCCACGACCCCTTGATCGACGAAGCCCTTCTTGGACACTCTGCGATCTTATCCGAAAGGGGTCAAAACGGCATCAAACTTGACGCAATCCAAGCGTGAGACTGTCCCTTTTGAGAGCGTCCCCGTTTTTAGTGGGGGAGCTCGATGGTGATCGTGGTCCCTTCGCCGGGCTTGCTCGCGACGCGAAGGGTTCCCCTGTGCCGCTCGATGATTCCATAGCAGATGAAGAGGCCCAGGCCGGTTCCTTTCCCCGGCTCCTTCGTCGTGAAGAAGGGGTCGAAGATCTTGGCGATCTGTTCCTCGGGGATCCCCACGCCGGTGTCGCGCACCTCCACGCGGACCGCCCTCTCCGTCGCGGAGGTCTCGAAGGTGAGCTTCCCTCCGTTGGGCATCGCCTGAACGGCGTTGAGGATCACGTTCAGGAAGACCTGCTTGATCTGAGACGGGTCCACCAGCACCGGCGGTAGGGCGGGCGCGTACCGCCGCTCCACCTCGACCGATTGGAGGCTCGCCTGGTGCTCCACGAGCTTGAGGCTCTCCTCCAACAGCGGGTGCAGGTCCGACGGCACCTGCGCGGGCGGGCGCACGCGGACGAAATCCAGCAGGTTCGAGACGGTTGTCTTGGCCCGATGCGATTCCTGATCGAGCGCTTGCAGGAGCTCGGTGAGCTCCGGCCGGAGCTTTTCGACCGGCTGCGGGGCGCGGGTGA
>CAYFHV010000089.1:0-6766 GCA_964343105.1 uncultured Planctomycetia bacterium
CAACGCCCCGCTTCTTCGCCCCCCCCATCCTCTTCCGGGGCGGGGAGACCATCACCGTCCGAGGGACGGTCAGGCCGGCCGGTTTCCAGAGCTACACCATCGAGGTGCTCCGGTCAGACGGCACCCCGTTTACCCCGGCGAAGATCGATCTGGTCAACAGAGGGTTGGAGCCGGTGACCAACGGGGTCCTCGGCACCTGGGACACCGCCGGGGTGCCCGCGGATCACTACCGTCTTGTCCTGAAGGTCCTGACCGCGGACGGCCGGCAGATCTCGGAGGAATCCCGGGTGCTGGTGGACCCCACCCTTCATCCGGGCTGGCCCAAGAACCTCGGGATCCTGCGGTCCGGGCCTTGGACCGTCTCGTTCATGGACCACCTGAACGCCGTGGATGTGAACGGGGACGGCAAGGCCGATCTGCCGGTGGGGTACGGGTACTCCGTCCGGATCTTTGACCACACCGGCGCCATGCTCCCCGGCTGGCCGCAGTCCTTTCCTTTCATTCAGCGGGGCCCGACGGTCGGCGACCTGGACGGGGATGACTCACCGGAGGTGGTCTCCTGGGAGGTGGTCTCCTCCTCCTCGCTGGGCTCCACCTCCATCTGGAGTTCCAACGGTCTCTTGATTCCGGGGTGGCCGAAACCGATAGGGGCGGAAGGCGTCACGCTGGCGGATCTTCAGGACGGGACCAGGGAGATCATCGGGACGACAAGCTTGAGCACGGTCACGGTCCTTGACAAGGCCGGCGCGGTTCTTCCGGGGTGGCCGAGGCATCTGGAGGCCGGCCTCGGACGGGTCGCGGTGGGTGATATGGACCGGGATGGGAAAAAGGAGATCGCTGTGGCAAGCGGGTCTACCCCGAACAACCTCTACCTTCTGCGTTCCGATGGGGGAACCCTTCCCGGCTGGCCCGTCGCCATCACTCCCTCGCTGCCGGCGGGGGGGTACTTCCTTTATTCTTACCCCGCGTTGGGGGACCTGGACGGCGACGGGGACCTGGAAGTGGTGATCGGGTCCGGGGACGGGAAGGTGTACGCCTTTCACCATGACGGAACCCTGGTGGCCGGCTGGCCCCAGAAGACCAACCCGGTCGAGGTCAACTCCGTTGCAATCGGCGACGTGGATGGAGACCGCAGGCCGGAGGTCGTCGCCGGAAATAGCGCCAATCTCCTGTACGTGTGGCGAGGGGACGGCTCCTTGCTGCCGGGATGGCCCGTGACCCTCACTTCCGGAGGCGGGTGGGGCTTTTCTTTCTTCGGGTTCGGCACGCCGGCGCTGGCGGACGTGGATGGCGACGGGAAGGCGGAGGTCATCGTCTCCAGCGACAGCTTCTCGGGGCCCAACCACTTTGCCCTCCACGCCTACCGTTACGACGGGAAGGAGGCCGCCGGCTTTCCGAAGCCCACGGCATCGATCGGGGCCTTCTCGACGAATTCCGCGGCGGTCGCCGACTTCGACGGCGATGGGCTCCTGGAGCTGGCCTGGGTGGATTTCGACAACAACCTCTACGTCTGGGACCTGACCGCTCCGGTCAGCTCCCCGCGACCCTGGCCCATGTTCCGCCAGGATCCCGGGCACATGGGTTGCGTCGGGTACTGGGCCCCGGCGACGGGGGATCGGCTGCCTCCCATCGTTTACATCACGCACCCCCACGAGGGGGTCCGTCTCGGCCACCCCACCTCCTTTGTGCGCGTCTCCGCCCTGGCGACGGACAACGTGGGGGTCGTGGGGGTTCAGTTCAAGCTGGACGGGGCCGACCTGGGGTCGGAGGACAAGACCGCGCCGTACGACGTGTATTGGGACATCCGCCGCGTCGCCGACGGCCCACACACCTTGACCGCCGTTGCGCGCGATGCCGCAGGGAACGTGACGACCTCCGCGCCCGTCTCCGTGGAGGTCTTCAACGACCGAACACCTCCTTCCGTTTCGATCCTCTCACCCGCGAACCGGAGCGGGGTCTACCCCGGCAGCGTTGTGACGATCCGTGCCTCCGCCTCGGACAACGGCAGGGTGGTCGGGGTACGGTTTTACGTCAACGGAAGGTGGCTTGCCTTCGATCCCACCGACCCGTACTCTGCCGACTGGAAGGTTCCCGTCAACAGCCGCCCGAACTCCGTTTACAGCATCGTGGCGGCCGCGTACGATGCCGCGGGGAACTGGGGGATTTCCCGCCCGGTGTGGGTCTACGTGAGGCACCCGCGCCGGGGGAGAGGCTGTGACGGAGTCCCCTGAATTGCTCCCCGTTCAGGGGGGGGGTCAGGTCCCGCAATCACTAGACGGTCGACACGCCCGACGGGTTTTCGCTTTACAGGGGAGGGGCCGGATGATATGATTGCTTCAGACACATGAGCGGGACATCGATGATGCCGCTGGTGAAGGAGCAGAAGGGCAAGCTCATCCAGAGTTTTCAGGTACACGGCACGGACACAGGATCAGCCCCGGTACAGATCGCGTTGCTCACGGAACGGATCAACCTGCTGACGGGGCACTTCAAGGTCCACCGGAAGGATCACCATTCCCGCCGAGGCCTGCTCAAGCTCGTCAGCCAGCGCCGGAAGCTGCTGGAGTACGTCAAGTCAACGAATCGCCTCGAATACAAGAAGATTCTCGACCGTCTGAATCTCAGGAAGTAACGGGCCGGACGGCCGGTCCCGTTTTGACGATCCACTCCCCGAACGTTCCTCAATCGGATTATGGTTTCAATCACTGGAGGTAAGTTGTGACGAACGAAACAAAGGTGACCCGCGTGCAGATGCGCCTGGGCAAGGAAGAGGTGGTCCTGGAGACCGGCCGGATGGCCAAGCAGGCGGACGGATCGGTCATGGTGCAGTACGGCGGGACCGTGGTCCTGGTCTCGGTGGTCCTTGCGGACGAGCCGAAGGAGGGGCGCGATTTTCTTCCCCTCACCGTGGAGTATCAGGAGAAGATGTACGCCGCCGGGAGAATCCCCGGGGGATTCTTCAAGAGAGAGGGGCGGCCCTCCGAGAAAGAGATCCTGACCGCCCGGCTCGTGGACCGGCCCACACGGCCGCTGTTCCCCAAGGGATTCAGGAACGAGATTCAGATCATCGCGCTGGTTCTTTCCCATGACGGGAGCAACGATCCCGATGTGCTGGCGATCCTGGGGGCTTCCGCGGCGCTGGGCCTGGCGGGGGCGCCGACGCTGCGGGTGGGTGCCTGCCGCGTCGGCCGGGTGAACGGTGAATTTGTGGTGAACCCCACCTACGCGGAGCTCGAACAGGGGGACCTGGATCTGGTGGTCGCTTCCACCTCTGAGGGAGTCATCATGGTGGAGGCCGGCGCCAAGGAGGTGCCGGAGGAGGCGATGGCGGAGGCGATCCGGTTCGGCCAGGAACAGGGCCTGAAGACGATCGCTCTCCAGGAACAGCTCCTCTCTCAGGCAGGCCCTCGTCCTGCGCGCACGTTTCCGATTCCTGAGGTGAGTCGGGAGCTTCAGGAGCGGATCCGCCGGCTGGCGGAATCCCGTCTGGAGGAAAATCTGAAGGAGAGAAGCGAGAAGGAGGGCGGGGAGGATGGCAAGAAGGCGCTGGTGGCGGAGATCCTGGCCCAGCTTCAGCCCACACCCCCTGCGGCAGGGGAGGAAGGGCTGACCGGGCAGCAGGTTGGGGGGGTGGTGGCCGACCTGGAGCGCTCGCTTCTTCGCAAGGCGATCCTGGAGCAGTCCCGGCGGGTGGACGGCCGGGATCGGACCGCGGTGCGGCCGATCGACTGCGCGGTCGGGGTTCTGCCCCGCACGCACGGTTCCGGGCTGTTCACGCGGGGCCAGACGCAGAGCTTGACCTCCGCCACGCTGGGCACCGGAGACGACGAGCAGATGATCGACGCGGTGCAGGGGAAATGGTTCAAGACGTTCATGCTGCACTACAGCTTTCCCCCCTTCTCCGTCGGGGAGATCCGCCCGGTGCGGGGACCCGGCCGGCGGGAGATCGGCCACGGGGCGCTGGCGGAGCGATCCCTCAGAGCCATCATGCCCTCCAAGGAAGAGTTCCCCTACACCGTCCGGGTGGTCTCGGTGATCCTGGAGTCCAACGGCTCCTCCTCCATGGCCACCGCCTGCGGCGCCACGCTGGCCCTGATGGACGCCGGTGTTCCGATCAAGAGCCCGATCTCAGGAATCGCGATGGGGCTGGTTAAGGAAGGCAGCCGGTATGCGATCCTCACCGACATCATCGGGCTGGAGGATCACTACGGAGACATGGACTTCAAGGTGTCGGGAACAGCCAAGGGGATCACGGGATTGCAGCTGGATCTTAAGCTGAACGGGGTGCCGGTGGAGATCCTGGCGGAGGCGCTGCAGCAGGCCAAGCCCGCGCGGGCGCACGTTCTGGAGCGGATGCTGGAAAGCATCGCCGCACCCAGGACGGAGCTCTCCCCGTACGCGCCGCGGATCACGATCCTCAAGATCAACCCGGAGAAGATCGGGGAGCTGATCGGGCCGGGAGGCAAGACGATCCGGAAGCTCACCCAGGAGACCGGGGTGAGCATCGACGTGGAGGACGACGGAACGGTGAAGGTGGCCTGCGCCGATGCCGCGGCGGCCAAGAAGGCGATCGACTTCATCCAGGCGCTAAGCCAGGAGGCCGAGGTGGGGCGCGTCTATCAAGGCGTGGTCAAGAGGATCACCAATTTCGGCGCCTTCTGCGAGATCGGCCCCGGCAAGGAGGGGTTGTGCCACGTGTCGGAACTCTCCGAGCAGTTCGTCCCGAAGGTCGAGGATGTCGTCAAGCTCGGCGACACGCTGGCCGTCAAGGTCGTGGAGATCGACGCGCAGGGGCGGATCAACCTGAGCCACAAGCAGGCTCTGCAGCCCGACGCTCCGCCCACGCCACCGGTCCGCCGCCCCGGAGGGGGAGGCGGGCGTCCGCGCGGCCGCTTCGGGGAAGAGCGAGGGAGGCATGGCCCCGGCCCTGGGGGCGATCGGGAGTTCCGGCGGCCGCCCGAGCACCGTCGGGCGCCGGGGCCCGGTTTTCAACGGGATCGGGATCGGGGCGGGCACCGCGGGCCGCCGCGTCATCCGGCGCAGCACTCCTCTCAAGCCCGCGGCGGTCCGGGCCCGGGCCCGGGCCCGGAGCCGGCGGCTCGACCCCGACGCTGGGGGGAGGAGCCGGAGCGCATGGATTTCTGAGCGAGGGTCCCGCATGGCGCGGGTCAAACGGACCTTATCCCTGCTGACGCCCCAGAGGAGAAACGAACTGTGGGGCGTCTTGGCTTTAGCCGGCTCCCTGTTTCTCCTCATGAGCCTGGTCTCCTACGACCCGGCGGATCTGCCGTTCAACACCTCCCATCCGAACCCGGAGATCCAGAACCTCTGCGGGGTGGTGGGGGCCTGGGTGGCCGGCGTGATCCTCATCGGGGTCGGCTGGACCGGGTATCTGCTTCCAGTGCTGGGTTTCCTGTGGTCGGTGAGCCGCTTCAACGGCCGGACCTCGGAGCGGCCGCTGCTGCAGGGGTTGACGACGGCGATCCTGATCCTCTCCGCCTGCAGCTTGCTTTCCATCCTGTGGGTTCAGGCGTCCGAGGCGCGGCAGATCCGGGGCGGTGTCCTGGGGCTCTGGGTGGGAGATCGGGCGCTGGAGTACCTCGGCTGGTGGGGCGCGGTCGTGGCGCTCCTGACGGTGTCCCTGCTCTGCCTGCTCCTGTCCACCGAGATGACGGTTTGGCCCATCCTGCGTTCCGCCGGCGAGGCGGCGATTGCCTCGGGCCGGTGGATCGGACGGCGCACCGGCGAGTCGATCCGAACGGCGGCCGGTTCCCTGACGAAGCTCGGAGAGGAAAGGGTGACCGTGGTGCGGCGCGGCCCGGCCGCCGGGCCGGAGCCGAAGCCGGAGGCCAGGCCTGCGCCGAAACCTACCCCCAGGCCGGAGCCCGCTCCCCAGATCCATCTGGAGCCCAAACCGGCGCCCGCGGCGGTTTCCTCCGCGCCACCACGGCCTGCGCCCGTCGGAGTGAAGACCCCTTTCCAGCTTCCCTCCCTGGACCTTTTGAATCCCACCCAGCCGGCCAGCCGCACGGGGCAGAGCAAGGAGGCGGTCGAGGCCAATGCCCGTATCCTCGAGCAGACCCTGCGGGGGTTCGGGATCGAGGCACGGGTGGCGGAGGTGGAGCTGGGCCCGGTCATCACCCGGTACGAGGTGGAGCCGGCTCCCGGCGTCAAGATCCAGAGCATCGCCACCCTTTCCGATGATCTGGCCCTGGCGCTCAAGAGCTCCGCCGTCCGGGTCATGGCTCCCATCCCCGGCAAGGGGCGCGTGGGGATCGAGGTGCCGAATCTCTCCTCCTCTCTGGTGACGCTCCGCGAGCTTCTGGAGTCGCGCGAGTTTCGGCAGTCGACCTCCAAGCTCACCCTGGCCATCGGGAAGGATGCCGCCGGGCATCCCCTGATGGGGGATCTCGGGGAGATGCCGCATCTTCTGATCGCCGGCGCCACCGGCTCGGGCAAGACGGTCTGCGTGAACGGCCTTATCCTCTCCATCCTGTTCAATGCGACACCGGAGGAGGTCCGCTTCCTCATGGTGGATCCGAAGATGGTGGAGCTCTCGGTCTTCAACGGCCTGCCGCACCTGGTCATGCCGGTGCTGACGAACCCGAAGAAGGTTCCCTCCGCGCTGGACTGGGTGATCGAGGAGATGGAGACCCGCTACCGGCTTTTCGCGAAGCTCGGGGTGCGCAACATCGAGAGCTACCATGAGAAGCAGGCCGCCCGCGAGCTTCCAGCGGAGGAGATCCCGGAGCACCTGCCGTACCTA
>CAYFHV010000090.1:0-6695 GCA_964343105.1 uncultured Planctomycetia bacterium
ACCCGGTAGGAACGGAGGGTTCCCCAGACGGCGAGCCCGGCCGCGGCCGCCAGGACAGCGGCGCCGAGAAAGAGAGTCCTCAGCCGCATGAACACCTACGCAAGGATTCTCACCACGTGTGCGACGCCCCAGGCGATGAAGCCGCAGACCGGGAAGGTGAGGATCCAGGCGATGACGATGTCGCGGCTCACGCCCCAGCGGACGGCGGAGAAGCGCCGCGTGGCTGATTGTAGAGGAGAGATGATAAAAAGGCGCGATCAGATGGCCCGGTAGAGGGCGCAGCTAGGGTTGCCTGCTTTGATAGTCTTCCCTGCACATTTCAGTTCCAGATCCTTTGTATCCAGCCAGCTCTTCTTCGCCCTGCGCCTTTTTACCAGCATATCGGCAGCCTTGGCGACATCGGTCGCTGAAGTGTAGTAACGACCGCTATGTGCCCCTGGCCGACCGCGTCCTGAAATGACCTTGGACCGAATCTGAGTGGGTAATCTGTGGAGGATTTGATAAGCGGTAACGTAGTGTCCCTTTGGTAGAACTCTCATTACGTCTTTTACTATCTCCGAGGGCTTTACGGGTGGCATCTTGTTCCTCCTATCTTGATGCTTGTTCAGGCAGTTTAGGGGCGTTTCTCCCGGAGCGGCAAGCGCCTGTTCAGCAGTTTATCCTTGGCAACCCCGAGGTAGCCGCACAACTTCGGCCATTCGGCACTGGAGGGAAGCGTTTGACCTGCCGCCCAGGAGTAAACTGAGTTGTAAGGAACGCCAACGCCTTTCGCCAAATCTTTGAGGGTCTCCCGTCTCTCTGTCAGCAGATAGAGAATGTTCCTGCCGACAGCCCTTTCCTCCCACGTAGCCAAGTACGAAGCAAACCGTTCCATCATGGACCGCCCATTTGGAGGAATGTGTTAATCCTGGGCACCAATTCGTCGACGCTTATAGGTTTGGTGATGATGCCGATGGCCCCTTCCTGCACAGCGAGCTGCTCCAAACCCCTGTCCGGCGCGCTTCCGGTCACGATAACTACGCGAACAGCGGGAGCGATCTGCCTCATCTGTTTCAGAGTCTGCCAGCCGTCCATCCCTCCGGGCATTTGAAGATCAAGGATAATAAGGTCGGGGACGGCTTGCCGCACGGCGGCTACGCCTTCTTGTCCGGAGAAGGCCAAGCGCACCGTGAACCCCTTGAGATCAAGAAACATCTTGAGGGATTCGCTGGTGTCCCTCTCGTCATCCACGATCAAAAGCGAGTTAGCCATCAGGCTGTTCCTTTGGCTGCCGGCAGATAAATCGTGAAGGCGGTCCCTTCACCATAAGCAGAGTTTACCTCAATTTCGCCCCCGTGGTTTTCGATGATTTTCTTGATGACGTAGAGGCCCAAGCCGGTGCCTTTCTCGGCCGTCGCCTTCGTTGTGAAGAAGGGTATGAAAAGGCTTGGCACGTTCTCCTGCTCGACGCCAATCCCGGTGTCGTGAACGACGGCCTGCAACCACGGAACCCCACTCTTCGTGATGGAAGTTACGCTGATAGCGAGCTTGCCCTTGTAAGTCTGACCTGCCAGAAGCTTCAGGCTTCCCCCTTGGATAGCTTCCTCTTTCTTTTTGATGGCGTCGTAGGCGTTGGACATCAGGTTAAAGAAAACTTCGGCCAGTTGGTTTAAATTGCCGTCCAGAAGCGGCAGTGGATCGGCGGTGACCGGCTCAAAGCTAATCTCATCGAACTTCACTCGGAACTGGGCCGCCTCTGTGGACAACTTGAGGATTTCCGGGAACGTGATGCGAGCCGTTTTCCCTGGCTTGGAGAAGTTGAGCAGCGTCTTGGCGATGTCTCCTCCCCGGACCGCGTCATCCTCGATCTTCTGAAAGGTCTCTATCGTCTTCAGGATCAGTTGCTTGACGGGCTCCGGAACTCCCGTCAAGTCCATATCCTTCCAAGCGCCTTTTAACGTGCCCGCCAAGATGCATTCCGCATAGAAGCGGTTGTTAATCTGGTGGCTCATCCCCCCAGCCATCTTTCCCAGAGAAGCCAATTGAGCCGTGTGGAACATCTCGGCCTGGCGCTCTTTCTCGGCTTCGTAGAATTGGGCGTTCTCAATCGCCAAACCCGCTTGGTTCGCCAGGGTCGTCAGCACCTTCAGATCGTCGTCTGTGTACATGCGACCTGACAGCTTCGCACCCATGACCACGAAACCCAAAAGGCGCTCATGGACAAAGCTGGGAATAATCAAAGCGGCCCCCAACCGCCGCAGACTCGTCGCCACTTCCCGAAGCCCTGACTCCGGGGTGTGTTGACGTTGCATATGGAGCTCTTCCGCCACGATCGCGTTCTTATGGACGAGGAGATATTTGATCAGAGGATCGTCCTGATCAAGAGCGTCCCCAACGGGTCGCCCGTCCTTTCCCCTCCTGGCCTTCTGCACATATCGTTGGGTTTTGGGGTCCACGAGATAAATGGACGCATGGATTAAGCCGACAGCACCCAAGAGAATTCTTACTGTGAGCCTTAAAAGATGCTGCAACTTGTAGATCCTGGTCATTCCCTCCGAGGCTTTGCGGAGCGTCGCTTGGTAGCGTCTTTGCTCAACCAGAACTCTGTCTTCAGCCAGTTGTCCCACGTAGCGATACGCGACAAGCCCCACCGCCGCAAACAGAGCCTCAAATGCAGTGGGCAGAATCCACCACTTTGCCCCTAACCAGCTCGCCAGGAAGGGCTGCCAGACGTTCCCGCCAATGATCGGCAGGAGCAGCAGGGGAAGGTAGAATAGGATGAAGGTGGCGAATCGGGTTAGGGTTACATTGATGTCCAGTAATCGGTATCTCGTGATGGCATAAGAGGCGATCAGCACGTACAGGGGGATGGCATAGGTCCCAAAGGGGGCAAGGAGAGGGAGGCGAACATCGAAAACAATAAGAAAGTTGTCGATGCCGCCAGCATAACCAAGCAAGGAGCCGAGTAACAAATATCTAAGCTGTGCTTGGGAGATACCTGATGCGCGCAGGTAGGCCCGCCAGATCAGCCACAATCCATACACTGTGCACATGACAAAGAAGGCAAAGAAGAACGGATACAAAGGACCCGATTCAACGAGGTTGTTAAGACCAGGACGCGGACGGACCCCTGAAATAAAGAACGGAGAATTGAAAGCACTCAGGCCAGAAAAAAATGTGGCGGTGGCCGTAGAAATTCTCAGCAGAATGCGCTGCATCTTAGTAGCCGAAATCAGGGCGAAGGTGAAACTAAGGAATAAGACGGGGATGAATGCCGCAAATGTGTGGAGGGATCGCGACCACAACAAGGAGCGCGCTGCTTCTGCCGATGAAACGTGTTGCGTGAAGCAGAAGGCCCAGAGCGCTATGCACAGTGAATATGCCGAGAAGATTTTGTGAAGTTTGGCCTTCCCCTTCACGAAAACGAGCGCAGCGAGAAAACTGGTGGAGAAGAAGGTTACCCAGGCGGATATAACAAAGTGGGACATTATTTCCGTATCGTCATCGCACGGCAACCGCCACCGTGCCGACCTGCTTCAAGCTTGGGAAGAAAGCCGCCAACCCTGTTCCTATACATCGCGTATTCTGTATTGAACTTCGAGAGTAGCTGCTGCTCCTCTGCGCGAGCGCGAACTGTATACGCCACTAGTTGGATCGCCGTGATGACGGATGCGATGCCCAAACCAACGAGGAACATGAGGAGCCCGAAGAACTCCGCAGTGCTGCCCAAATAATATGGGTGCCGAAGATATTTGTATGGGCCTGCGGATGTAACGAGCGAATCCGGATGGGAGGGTGGCGCAACGTATACAGTCCAACTCGGCCCAAGAGCACGTATCGCCCACCTCCTTAAACCCATGCCACAAACAAACAGCAAAATGCCAAAAGCTCTGGTGACTTTGCCGGAGAGCACGTCTGGATAACGATAGAAATACAGGAATAGGCAAATCAGTACCGAAACGGTGTAGATGAATATGGGGGCGGTTTCGATCAGGTATGTTCCTAATCTCTTTCCGGTAGGATTAAGCACATCGAGAAATTCACGTCTTGACTTAAAAGTGTGGCGAGAGCGCTCGAATAAAATTAGAGCGACCACGAGACCAACGAGGATGGGTTCTACGTTATTGACGAAGGTCACTGCTTGTCCAGGACTAGCAGGAGATAGCCCGGACAGGAGGGGTATTTCTCGAAGCGCACTGCGCTTCGGAGATCCTCTCGAAACCACCGGAGCATCTCCGATTCCATCCGGTGGTACATATTCCATTCACCGAGAAGCTCGTAATACGCGCGATGGCTGCTCGTGTCCAGGGAAGCATTGATGACAATTAATCTGCCCTTCTCTCGCGCCGACTCGTAAAGCTGATTAAGCAAAGCCGACGAGAGCCGGTCGCTTAGATAATCGAATATCCCGAAAGTGTAAACGAGATCGTAGCCCCGCAACCGCTCTCTGACGCTCTTGTTCCGGATGATGGCAACGACGTTCCCTACGATGAACTCAAGCGAGACGAGGTTGCGCTTTTCGGGCTCAAGGCCCTCGATCTCGTTTTTGAAGTGTTCGATGGCCCTCTGCTCAAAATCAACGCAGGAGAACCAGACTTGTTTGCTAAATCTCCCTTCGCGCACAAGCTCTGTCAATTCTCGGAGAGGCCCCGACCCGACGCTCAAGATGCGCGGCTGATCGCACCGCTCAATCGTCGAGAGAATCTGCTGCTTGAGGAATTCCTTCCGCCCAATATTCGATTTCGAAATGGGGATGCTGCAAGTGTAGTGGTTTACGAGCCTCTCAAACGTCGTCGCTCCCACATAGGCCCCATCGTGATAGTTGTAAATGTAATTCATCATGATGAAGTCGCCGGCGTAGCCGAGCGGCTTGCGGTAGATATGTCGGTTGACCTCTATGTTCTCCTCCACCAGATCGTGGAGCATCATTTGAAAATATAGCTGATGGGCGCGCTGCCCTTCGGACGGAATTTCGGTGTAGAGTTTCCAAACCTTGGCGAAAGCGGTGTCTAGTTTTGCCACAGCTTCTTGCTCGATACGGGCGAGAAAATGAAGGCGGTCCTCCTCCCCTGGGTGCCCTTGATCGTAGAGGTCACACTGGAGCTTAATCTCCTCGATAAGATTCCGTGTCTTCCTGGTTTCCGAAGCGAATTTATCGTCAATGATTCGGGCGAAACCCTTATATGCGGCTTCGAGCTGCTCGGGATTGAGCTGCCCTGATTCAAGGAACCGAACGCCAACGGTCAAGCGCCCTCCCGAAGTCTTCTCGTGCCAAACGGGGATGGCGGGGATAGTGAACCTCTCGGTGTTGGACAATTTTACCTTGAGTGAGCTGAAGGTGGGGGTGTCGAACAATGGCAAATTGCTCGGCACAGCGACACATGCGCCGTCTCTGCTTACATTCAAAGTGGTTCCATAGAGCTGGTCGTCAAGACAGACGGGCAAGGCCAGGGGGTATCGAGGCGAGGCGCGTCTCTCAGTTTTCCGATGGTGCCCGAGCGTTAAATCAAGCATTGCCCTTCGCTTCTAGCGGAACCCTGAGAACCCAATGCCGGATAGAGCTTTTTTGTCTCCCAGCATCACCTGAATCTGCTCGGCGACGGCCTCGGCAGACCAAGGCTTGCTGAGAAACCGAACCGAGCCAACTTTCCGGATCACCTCAATCATGAAGTCGGTGTCAAACTCGCCAGCGACGAGCAGGAACATAAGGGTGGGGTGAGCGTCCCGGACGGCTTTGAGAACGGCAAGGATCTCCTCGGCGGGAATGGTCCTCTGCGGAGAATAGGAATCATCGCCGTTTCGGACCGCCTCAAGGGTCTTGTCCAAGGAGCCTTCGATTCGATCAACGTCCCATATCACCAAACGAATCGGATGCCGACGAACGAGAGGGATAATCTCCGCCTGGTCCTCTGCAACAACCAGCTCGTATTGGTCTTCCAACATCAGCTTGAACGCCTCGCGCAGGCCCGGGTAGTTCTCGCATATCAACACCTGCCCCAACAACTTCTTCTCCATCGTGATGCCCTCCCTAGAAAAGCAAAAAACGGCTTCTCGCCGGTTAAAGAGTAAGAAGCCGTTACAACCGGACGATTATAACCCTAAGCAAGCCGATGAGCAAGAACCGGCAGTCTCGCTCAGATCGCCAAACGCTCCACCGCCTCGTGCAGGTAGCTGTTCGATGGCTTGGTGTAGAGGAACGTCGTGTCAATGCTGTTGTGGCCGTAGGGCTCCTGCACCGTCCGGACATGCACCCCGCTCTCGATCAGCCAGCGATCGTAGGTGTGCCGCAGGTAGTGCTGGTGGAGATTCTTCCAGTCCTTCACGCCCGCCCTTCTCGCCGCTCACCTTCATGTGCGGAGACTCCAGGGTGATCTGCACCGGGATCGGGCGGACCAGCCCGCCCCACCAGGGGACCCGGAACGTCGCCTTCGGGACCTTGAGGAGAAAATCCAGCTCGCCTGCAGGATCCGCCACCCGGAGGTTCTCGATGGCGACCCCCAGCGGCCAGACAGAGCGGACGGAATCGAACTTCACCTGATCCGCCGCCCTGCTCCGAACGTAGCTCCGCACCGCCCAGGGGCCGATGATCTGTCCCGCGGCGAGATAGAGACAGAAGAGGCCCCCGAGAATGAGCGCCAGCCGCTTGAAGAGACGCCGCCCCCAGGTCATGATTTCGAGTCCGCCTTCATCGCTCCGGCTGACGCCTCCGCGATCCA
>CAYFHV010000091.1:0-6437 GCA_964343105.1 uncultured Planctomycetia bacterium
GGCGGCGGGTTTCCAGGTGGGTGACACGCGGGGGGTACTCAAGGGGAAGACGCTGGAGGGCCGGCCCTTCCTGGGGATGGATTCGGTGGTGATCGTTCCGAAGAGGGGGGAGCTGGAGGACGATGACGAGGGTGACGATGAGGGAGATGACGACAAGCTGAAGAAGTCTCCGGCTCCGATCAAGCCGCCGACCCGTGAGGAGACCTGGAAGGGGACGCAGCCGGTTCCTCCTGCTCCGAAGGGAGAGGGTTCGAAGGGGTTCAACCCTCCGTCTGGTGAGCTGAAGAAGATGGAGAAAGAGGGCTCGGTCGTCTACTGAGCAGGTGGGCTTATTCTCATAGAAATCATGGAGCATTATTGATGAGGAGGTATCCGATGAGAGTCATGATTCGATTGGTTCATTTCACGTTCGCAGTGATCCTCGGGATCACGTGGGCCGGGATCGGCCTGGCCGAGGAGAAGGGTCCGGAGCTGAAGAGCGTTTCGTTCTTCGGCGGAGCCGGCGATCAGGGAGCGGCGCAGGATGGCATGGGAATCGCTGCCAGCGGCACCCATCTGTACGTTTCGGGTGCGGATCTTTCCCTTTACGGGGGCCAGGCGCTGGTGGCCTCCTACACGGTTCCACCGGGGAACTCTCCGCTCTGGTCCTTCCGCTGGCCGAATGCGAGCTGGTCTGGGCGGTGGAACGGCGAGGTTTTCCCGAGTGTTGCGGTGACCCAGGAAGGGCTCTATTGTGCAGGAAGAAGCGACTTTCAGATCGGGGATCAGGAAGAGAAAGCCGTCCTGGTGAAATTTCCGCTTACCGGCGCTACTGGGCCTGACTTGGGAGGGGCTTTATGGATTGCCAAGCCACTCTTCTTCCCCTATAACGGCTTCGAGACCTACATCGATGTGATGGCGGTCCAAGAGGGGGCCTCCACCTTCCTTTACGCCACGGGGCGGGGGCAGCCGGATGGGTCCAGCAACACCGCGGTTCTGGCCAAGTTTGACACGGCAGGAAAGATTCTCTGGACGAAAGTGCTGGGAAAGGCGGAGTCGTTTGTATGGAGCCAGGGGACTTCTCTGGCGGCGCTCAACGGGCATCTGTACGTTGCCGGCTACACGCATTGGCATAAGGGCTCCAATACCATCCGGCCGCATGCCGGGCTGTGGAAGGTGGATCCCTCCGGGAACGTGGTCTGGGCGCGGGAGTCGGTCGAGCCGATCACGCAGAATTCGCTGAATCCCATCTGCGTGGTTCCCATCGGCGATTTCCTCCTTGTGTCGGCGGCGCAGGAGAACGCTCCGAATGGCGGGGCGGATGTCCTGCTGCTCAAGTACAACCAGGCGGGCGACCTCGTCTGGAGCAAGAATTGGGGAAGCAGCAAGGATGACGTTCCGATGGCCATGGTTGCGGAGGGGAACCGGCTTTTCCTTGCGGGATTCACCACGGGTTGGGTGGGTGGAGCCAAGGATGCCTTTCTCCTGGAGATGAATGCGGAGAACGGCGAGGTGTTGTCGGTCAATTATCATGGCGGGGCGAATGACGACGTCGCCTACGGTGTGAGCGTTATCGGGAAGGATCTGTTCATCGTCGGGGATTCCAAGAGCAGCCCGGAGAACCTCGGGCAGTCCGAGGCGATGCTGCTCCGGTACGCCCTTTCCCGCGAGCCGCCGGTTCTGACGGTTCCGATTGACGTGAAGCCGGGCAGTTTCCCGAACCCGATTAACCTGAAGTCGAAGGGGAGGATTCCGGTGGCGATCCTGTCGAGGCCGGATTTCCTGGCAGCGAAGGTGGTGGACCGGGCTTCCCTGACGTTCGGGCGGACAGGGGATGAGCGGTCTCTTCTGCCTGGGAAGGTCAAGCCGGAGGATGTCAACGGGGACGGCCTGTTGGACTTGGTGTGTCATTTCGCCAATCCGGCGGCGGGTTTCCAGGTGGGTGACACGCGGGGGGTACTCAAGGGGAAGACGCTGCAGGGGCGACCTTTCCTGGGGATGGATTCGGTGGTGATCGTTCCGAAGAGGGGTGAGCTGGAGGAGGATGATGATGAGGGAGATGACGACAAGCTGAAGAGATCTCCGGCTCCGATCAAGCCGCCGACTCGTGAGGAGACCTGGAAGGGGACGCAGCCGGTTCCTCCTGCTCCGAAGGGAGAGGGTTCGAAGGGGTTCAACCCTCCGTCTGGTGAGCTGAAGAAGATGGAGAAAGAGGGCTCGGTCGTCTATTGAGTCACGGTTAAAAAAAGATTTAGACGGGGGGGCAGATTGCAGTACAATCACACAAGGTGCCTGCCCCCGCAATTCTTTCGAGGTGGCTGAAGAAAGAGCCCACCGCCGTCGGGCTGGATGTCGGTGTTTACTCCGTCAAGGCGGTCCTGCTGAAGCGCGCTTCCAATGATGGACTGACCCTCCTGCAGCACGCAGCGGAGGTGCTACCGGAAGGGGCCGATGAGGCCCAGAGGGTCCGGACCCTCCAGAAAGTCCTCCAGGGGATGGTGCCTGCCAAGGAGCGTCTTGCGGTCGCCGTTGGCGGACCGGGCACCGTGGTCCGGACGGTCGTGATCCCAAAGATGACGCCGGCGGAGCTCAAGGCCGCGCTCAACTTTGAAGCGGAGAAGTACATCCCCTTCCAACTGGCCGAGGTCTTCCTGGACTCGGCCATCCTGGGCGACCAGCCGGGCGGGCGGATGGAGATTGTTCTGGCGGCGGCGCGGAAGGATCTGGTTCATTCCCGGATGGAGTTGCTTGGGGCGGTGGGGATCACCCCGCGTGGGATCGACCTGGAATCGGTGGCGCTGGCCAATGCATGGGAGGTGAGCCCCGTGGAGGGCTTCGGAGCCGGCCCGGTGGTTCTGCTTCACCTGGGGGCGCGGGGAACGATCCTTAATTTCCTTTCCGAGAAGCAGCTTCAGTTCACGCGGGAAATCCCTGTGGGAGGCCAGGCCTTCACGCAGGCGGTCGCGGAAGGGCTGGGTGTTGACTTGAAGGAGGCGGAGCGGCTCAAGTGCGGACCCGGGGATCGTGCGGAGGCGGTGCGGGCGGCCCTGCAGCCCTCCTGGGAGAAGTGGCTGAGCCAGTGCCGAGCCTCTTTTGACTTCTACGAGAACCAATTCGGCAAGCGGGTGGCCCATCTGGTGTTGAGCGGAGGTGCCGCGCGGCTGGCGGGCTTCAGGGAATGGCTTCAGGAGACGATGGCGTTGCCCGCGCGTCTGTGGAATCCCCTCTCGGGCCTGGCCGCCTCAGCGCCCCCTTCAGAAACCGAGGCGCTCGTGTTCGGAATCGCCGTGGGCCTGGCCGCCTCTCCCCTTTCATGATCCGGGTCAACCTTCTTCCGCCCGGGGTGGGCCGGCAGAGGGCCGTTGGGGCACAACTGGCTGCCCTGCCCTGGAGGGAGATCGGCATCGGGGCCGGGACGTTGCTCGCCCTGATCTCCGTCGGATTCCTGCTGGCCAACGGCCTGCAGCGGCGCGCCTTCAACCGGTTGAACGCCGAGTGGGAGAGGCTGCAGCCGGAGCGGGTGCAGCTCGACCAGCTCCGCGCGTCCCTGGACACGATGCGCAACCGGCAGCGGGCGATTCAGACGCTCAAGGCCGAGGAAGGGAAATGGGCGCCCCGCATGGAGCTGTTCATTGATGCCCTGACGGCCAACCTCTGGATCAAGGGGCTCCAGTTCAAGGTGACTCGCTCGACCGAGACGGGGAAGTTCCTTTCCGATGAATTCCGGGACATTATCCCGGGCATCGAGCAGATGATGCGCGAGCAAGAGGGGATGGAGGGGCCTGCGGAGACCGAGCCCAGCCAGGCCCCGGCAGCCCCAACGATGAATCCCGATGGGACGCCGGCGCCGGCCCCACCGCCCCCGCCGCCCTGGCAGCCGCGGCTGACGCTGCGGGGATCGGCCCTCGTGTCCGGACAGGCGGATGAGGCGCCGGTCAGGCGGTTCATCCACCGACTGAAGGAGCATCCGGAGTTTTCCCGCTGGTTCAGCGGACTGGAGCTGAAGGACGTGGGACACGAGGAGCAGGGCCCCTACGAGGTGAGCGAGTTCATCCTCATCCTGTACCCGACGGGGAGCCCGTAAGATGGCGGCGAAGGTTTCCCTCACCCCGGCCCAGCAGAAGCAGGTTCTGATCGGCGTCCTCGCCCTGGTCGGGCTGGTGGCCTGGTTCAATTTTTTCCTCGCACCGCAGCGACGGGCCCTGGCGGATCTCCGGCTGCAGGTGGAGGAGACCCGGGCAAAGGTGGAGCAGGTCCGTCAGCACCAGGCCGAGAAGCCGGCGTGGGAGGAGGAGATGGCGCGGCTGAAGGAGGAATACGGCTTCCCGGAATCGCCCCCGCCTCCCGAGGAGCAGCTTCCGGAGCTCTTGAAGACCTTGACCGCCATGGCGCGGCAGAACGGGGTGCGGCTTCTGGGTTCCAAGCCGACCTCGGAGGTGAACAAGCTGCTCCCCGGCCCCAGCGGGTACCTGGAGGTGCAGGTGCTGATCGTCGTCCTGGGCGGGTACCATCAGGTGGCCTCTTTTCTCGACACCCTCGAGAGCTCTCCTGAGCTCTTGCGGATGAGGGAGCTCATGTTCGTCCACGCGAACGGGATGGCCCTGGGCCAGCATGCGGGGGTGCTGCTCCTTCAGGCCTACCTGGTTCCAGGCAAATCGGGAGCGGCAAGCGCATGATGCGCGCCGGGCCGTTTTTTGCGGCGACGGCCGGTGGCCTGGTGGCCATCGGCCTGGTGGTTCCAGCCCTCCGCGCGGAGTACCAGCCAAAAGGCAAGCGGGACCCCATGATCCCCCTGCTGACAGCGGACGGGCAGCGGATCCATCCGGCCGGGTACGATGAGGAGGCTCCGGCAGGGATCACGGGGCTTGCCCTGCAGGGGATCGTGTACGACCCACGCGCCGAATCGTACGCGATCATCAACGGGGAGATTGTCCGGGAGAAGGAAGAGGTTCAGGGCATGAAGGTGTTGAAGATCCGTCCGGCGGAGGTCACCATTCTGGCCGAGGGGGAGGAGCACCTTCTTCGGCTTCCGATTCCAGAGCTGCCGGAGGAGAGGCCGGCCCGGGGCGCCGGATCCAGCGAAGAGGAGGTCAGCATTCCATGAGCTCTTTTTTCCGACGGGGCGCCATGGTTTTCGCATTCGTCCTTGGGGTGTTCTCGAGCGGGGATCCCGCGGGCGGCCAGGAGGCCGCTGCCCCTCCGCCGGAGACGGTCCAGGTGGCGCAGGCGCTCACCGAGGAGCCGCCAGCGGCGCAGCCGGGGCTGATCTCGCTGGATTTCCGGCAGGCGGATCTGGGAACGGTCCTGCAGGCCCTGGCCCGGAAGGGGAAGGTGAACATTGTGACGAGCCCCGACGTGGCCGGGGAGGTGACGATCCATCTGGAGGACGTCACGTGGGAGCAGGCGCTGGACACGCTGGTCAACACGACGGGGCTTGCCTACGAGAAGGACGCCAACGTGATCCTGGTGACCACCACGGAGAACCTGAAGAAGCGGCGGGAGGCGCTGAAGGAGCTCATCGAGATCGAGCCGGTCAACACCAAGGTGATTCAGCTCCGGTACCTCGATGCGGGAGACGTTAAGGTCTTCCTGGAACCCCAGCTCACCGCCCAGGGGAAGATCTCGGTCCTGGAAATCACGGGGCAGAAGGGCTGGGATTTCGGGGGAGCCTCCACCACAGGATCCGAGGAGGAGACGCGGGAGCGCCGGGAGCGGGAAAAGGCCCGCTCGAAGTCCATCGTCATCACCGACACGCCGACCACGATCGACCGGATCGAGAAGATCCTTATCCGGATCGACGTGATCCCCCAGCAGATCCTCATCGAGGCGCGGGTCATGGAGGTCAGCCGAGACCTCCTCCGCGACCTGGGGCTGGACGTCGGCACGGGCACCACCGGGGTGGAGACAGCGGGCAACCTTCCCACCGTGATCCCGGCGGCGAAGCAGAATTCCGCCTCCGCGAATCCCACCACGATCGCCGAGGTCGGCGGCCAGCTCCTGGGCACGGCGGTCGCCCCCTCCATCTTCGGGCCGAAGTCGAGCATCAGCGGGGTGGGCGCCGCCATGACCATGGGGCTGGAGCTCCTCTTCCGGAAGCTCAACGAGCCGCAGTTTGAGGTGATCCTCCGGGCCCTGGAGGAGGACATCCGGACCAACACCCTCTCCGCGCCGCACATCCTGACCCTGACCGGCCAGGAGGCGCGGATCCTCGTGGGGACGAAGTACCCGATCATCACCCGGACCGTCTCCGGCGGGGATTCGCCGCAGACCACCGAGTCGCTGGAGCGGTACCAGGACATCGGGATCGAGCTCTTCGTTGTTCCCCAGGTGGGCGGGGAGCGGCACATCGACATGATCGTCCACCCGGTGATCTCGTCGCGGATCGGCACGGTGGGGACCAATGCCTACCCCATCCTGGACATCCGGGAGACAGAGACCCAGATCGTCATGGAGCACGG
>CAYFHV010000092.1:0-6217 GCA_964343105.1 uncultured Planctomycetia bacterium
GGTTCATGTCCGACTCCTGGATCTTCTGGAACCCGCGGATGGAGGAGCCGTCGAAGCCGATCCCGTCCACCCAGATCCCGTCCTTCGGGTTCTCCGACAGCTCCGCCACCGGGATCGAGAAGTGCTGCCAGAGGCCGGGCAGGTCGTTGAACTTCAGATCCACGACCTGGATGTTGTGCTCCTTGACGATCCGGAACAGGCGCTTGACGGCGTTTTCGTCCGCCGCCGGCGTTTGCGCGGCTCCAGCCGCGCGAGCCGGCGCCTGCGCGGCACGACCGCGCGCCCGATTCGCCGTGTTCCGAGCCCGCTCTCGCTCCAAGGTCGCCGCCCCACCACGTCCTCTGGCCATTGCTGACATTCCTCCGTTGTTGGACAAAAGCCGGTTTCTCACGATCGATTCACGCCGGGGATTTCACCTGGCAACTTCAGGATAACCGGGCCGGCCGGGGTGCGGGCCCGGAGGGAAATCACAGATACCCAGTCTACGTGATCCCGTTAAGGGAAAATTACGCCGATGTTAAATCGGGATTACAGGGCGGCGTCCCCCGTCTCGGCTGTCCGGATCCGGATCACTTCCTCGACGGTCGAGACGAAGATCTTGCCGTCCCCCACCGCGCCGGTCTTGGCCACCTCTTGGATCGCCCGGATGATCTTCTGGGCGTCCCGGTCGCTGGCCACGATCTCCACCTTGGCCTTGGGCAGGAGCTCCACCCGGTACTGCTCGCCCCGCCACTGCTGGACAACCCCTTTCTGCTTGCCGTGGCCCTCGACCTCGCTGATGTTCAGCCCCGGGAAGCCGACCTTCTCCAGGGCCCGGCGAACCTCGTCCAGCTTCTCCGGACGGATGATGGCTTCGATCTTTTTCATCGCTTGCTCCCTTCCTGAACCGCCTCCGAGCTGAACTCATTGCTGCTGCGCGCCACGGCGGTCGCATACGAATAGGACGGCTTGCGGATGACAAACTCCGGGTAGGCCGAGTTGCCGTGCTCGCCAACATCCAGCCCGCTGATCTCCTCCTGCAGCGCCACACGGATCCCCACCGTCACCTTCAGGATCGCCCACGCCAGCACCGACACGAGGAAGACGTAGACGCCGACGCCGAAGACCCCGGTCGCCTGGGCGGCCAGCAGTTTCCCGCCGCCGCCGAAGAGGAGGCCGTTTCCGGTCGTCCCCGGCATGAAGGCGTCCTGCGCGAAGAGTCCCAGCGACAGGGTCCCCCACGCTCCATTCACCAGATGAACGGAGATCGCCCCCACCGGATCATCCACCCGCATCCGGTCGAAGGCCATGACCGAAACAACCACCAGCGCCCCGGCCACCAGGCCGATGATCAGGGAGCTCTCGACACTCACGAAGGCGCAGGGCGCGGTGATCGCCACCAGGCCCGCCAGACAGCCATTGAGCGTCATGCCAAGATCCGGCTTGCCCAGCAGGAGCCAGGAAGTGACCGTGGCGCTCAAGATCGCCGCAGCCGCCGCCGAGTTGGTGGTGACACAGATCCGGGCGATGGCTCCCGGATCCGCCGCCATCGTCGAACCCGGATTGAAACCGAACCATCCGAGCCAGAGGATAAAGGTTCCGATCGTGGCGAGGCTCAGGTCGTGGCCCGGCGTCGGCGTAATGCGGCCGTTCGGCCCGTACTTGCCGAAGCGGGGACCCAGCATGAGGGCCCCTGCCAGCGCAGCCCAGCCACCCACCGAGTGAACCACGGTCGAGCCGGCAAAATCCCACATCCCCGACTTGGCCAGCCAGCCTCCGCCCCAGATCCAGTGGCCGGTCACCGGGTAGATCAGCATCCCCATGATAAAGGAGAAGAGGATGAACGACAGGTACTTGATCCGCCCGCCCACGGCACCCGACACGATCGTGGCCGCCGTCCCGGCGAAGACCAGTTGGAAGAAGAACTTGGCCAGGAGCGGCACCCCTGTCCAGTTCATCGCGCTGTAGACGCCCTTGTAGGCGTCCCCCGTGGCCGGCGAGTTGTCCGCCCCGTGCAGGCCGAAGAGGCCTTGCAGTCCGTACCACGGGGTGCCATCCCCGAACATGATCCCCCATCCCAGGAACCAGAAGGCGACGGAGGTCACCGCAAAAACGATAAAGTTCTTGGACAAGACGTTCGCACAGTTCTTCGACGGCTGGAAGCCGGCCTCCACACAGCCGAAGCCGGCGTTCATCCAGAAAACCAGCATCGCCGTCACCAGCGTCCAGATCGTATCTGCCATCACTTTCGGATCCATTTTTTAAACCTCCTTACAGGGGACGCTCCAGTTTCGGTTTAGAAATAGACGTAAGCCCCTACCCCGACCGTGTGCTGGGTGGTCTCGGAGCGGAAGGTGCCGCGGCTGGAGAAGAAGTTCTCCGAGGTCTTATCGAACCGGTACTCCGGCCGGATCAAGAGACTGAATCCCTTGCCCATCTGTTTCTTGTAGCTCAGGGAGAGCGTCACTCCATAGAGCCTCTGATCCACTCCGGTTTGGAAGCCATCCTGATCCTGGAAGTACTCGAGCCGCACCGCCGGTTCCAGGGAATCGGTCAGCTGATACCGCAAGGTGCCAGCCAGGGCATGCCAAACCGCGTTCTGGGTATTCCCGCCGACCGCGTCCTCCTCGAAGCCGTAATCCCCAAAGAGAAGAAGGTTGAGCTTCGGAATCGGTGTGTTGAAGAACGCCTGGAAGTCGATCAGGTGCCGGAGGTTCTTGTTGCTCTGCCGCTGCTCTGGTCCGACCAGATAGTTTAAATAGAGGTTGAACCAAGAATTCGGCAGCCACCCAATCGAAGGACCCCAGCTCAATCCTCGGTTGTTGTCTCCTGTGGTCACGTTCCAGCCGCGCAGGACATACAGCTCTGTATAAAACTTGTCGCTCCAGGGATAGTTCAGGCGAACCCCGGTGTCTTGGAACGGAATCGCGTAGGTATAGATGTAACTGTGGGAGTGAGCCCCGTTGTTCTTGATCCCTTCGATCGTCTCCCCGCCGATGTGGGTTACGAATTTACCGGCGTCGACCCGCAGGCCCTTCCCGACCGGGGCCACCCAGCCGACCGAGGCATGGGAGATCCATTTCTCCCAGGACTGCACGAGGCCCTCGCCCAAGTTTCCGGAGATCGTGTCGTAGATGATCTCCGGGGTGTCCCCCCAGTTGACGTCCAGCTTGAAACCGGCCCCTCCCCACTCTCCCAGGGTGGGCACCTTCTCCAACTCCAGCTCCACCAGATTGATCCGGGGAACGTCGTTGTGGATGTCGAAGGTGCGGCCCTCAATGGTGACGTTGGTGGCCTTGACCACCGAAGAGCCCTGGTTGGCGTTGACCACAGATCGGTCCGGGTCATTGACGTTGTGGACAAAGTAGCTCTCGAACCAGCCACGGATCTTAATCTTCTTTAACCACTCCAGGCCAGTCCATTCTCCAAAATCCTTGGTGGCCGCCTCGGTCCAAATTCCGTTGACCTCCGCGGCAAAACTGATGCCGCATAAAGAGAGGGTGAATGCAACCAACAGACCCGTTCCGAAGAATCGACTCGACTGAGGCATCGGGGAGTGTACCTCCTCTGTTACTGGGTTGATGGGTGACCGACTCTGTAAACGAACGACGGCTTGACGCGTGACGCGAGGCTCCTTGCGTCGAATCTCGCAACCATTCTACAGCGCGGCGTTACGGGAAAATAACCTGGAGGTTAAATCTTTGTTACGGGGCGCCGCGCCAATGGCGGCGGATGATGACCCTGCCGGCCTGGAGCGGCTTGGAGGAGACGTCGTAATCGCGCGTGCTGAGGATGACAGGGTAAGTCCCCCGGGCCAGCCCGCCGTTGAGCTGAATCACCCAGTCCATCTCGATGGAGTCCTCGGATGCGCGGACTGCCGTGCGCTGACAGAGAAGATCGCCGAACTCGCCTTTAATTCGTATCGCTGAACCGGGCTTGAAGCCCCCGACCCACCCTTGGCCCCGCTGGACGTAGAGCAGGTTCCTCTCCACCCTGTAGCGGAGCATCAGGTCACCCTTACTGCTGCGAATCCGCAGAAATACGTCTTGAAGGTCCCTTGCGCCGTCCGGATCGGAATAGGTGGCGTTGAGTACAAGCGTCCCTCTGGGACCGACCACGCTTCGGGGCGGGCTGAGCTGCACCGCAACCGGGGGATGGTTGATGTCGGCCACAACGAAAGAGTGCCCTCCCTCTCCAGAAAAGTCCTGGCGGTACCAGACCACGCTGCTTCCGGACAAACGCGGCGAAAGATCCACGCTGGGATGCGCGGTAACACGCGTGGTCCTGTGAGTCCTCAGATTGTGCAGATAGATGTCCCAGTTCTCGGACCCGGACCTTGGGTCCACGCTATCCTGAGACCAGACGATCCTGTCTCCGTTGAGGTGGACCCCTCCTTTGAGGTTGCGATCCGAGGTCAGCTGATGCACCGAGCCATCTCCCCCCGCCGTTGTGTCCCATAGGAAGATGTCGGATGCGACCGGTGCAAGAACCGGTATGAAGCCAAAGAAGAAAGGGATCGCTGTGCCCCGCTCCGGATAGGTCTGCCGGATGGCCACGACTTGGGACCCTAAGACGGTTACACTCTCGAAATCAGCACGGGGCACACTGCGACGATTCTCAGTGCCGCCCCACCCTTTCCACTGATGATAAAGGGCCTGGGTTCGAGCCTTGAATCCCTCCCAACCCTCGACGTTGGTCTGGAAGCGTTGTACAGTTCCGCTCTGCCAGCCCACGCACCCATGCCAGATGGCGGGCCCCCAGTCGACGCTTCTTTCAGAGGGCAACCCTCTCAATCGCTGAGGCTCAGCCTTCTTCTCTTCCACGTTAAGCAGGTATGCCTCCGGAGTGGCGATCACCTTAGGTCCCTGTTCCAGAGTATTATGGAATACGAGGTAAGTGTCCCAGACCGCGTGCGGATCCGAGAATTCCAGCGAGGCCGGCTCTCGACCCTGGAACAGGGAGATTATCCGCTGCTTGTTGTTGGAAAGATCCAGCAAAACCAGCGATAGCCGCCCCGGCCATACTTGTTCGCCACGGCCAAGGAACCAGAGCACTCTGTCACCGGAGATGTCGGGGAGATACTGATCCGCCCCACTTCCGGAGAGCCGAGTCCGCCGGTTCGTCTCGAGGTCATGCAGGTAGACGGCCTCCCACCAACCGGTCTCATTGGTCCTCATCGACCAAACCACGCGCGAGCCCCAGATCCGGGGGCGAAGCTGACGAAAGAGCGCTGCCTCTTCAGGCAGGGGAATCAGGCGACGGATGTTTAGCCCAACCGGCACCGGCGGCAGCTGATACTCCCACACGCGGCCATCGGCCCGGACGGCAAGAATGAGCTCTACGATCTTCTCGTATCCGGTGTACTCTGCCAGGATCCGAAAGACCATGGGCGGAGGATTCGGTTGACCATCGTTGGCCCTCTGAGTCCCCTGGGGCATGGGGCCAAAGTCTACGGCAGGCACCAGGATCGCTTCCACCATGGTGCTCGAGGTCCGGATGGAAGCCTGGACCGACTGAGCATCTGCCCAGACGTTCTCCAGATGGACCACGACCTGGCCGGACTCTCCCGGCTCAATGGCTCCGTCCCCGTCTCCCTGGACTTCTGAGAACTTGAAGCCCCGCAGCAGGATGAAAGGAGCCCTCTCCGCAGTGAGGGCCCGGTAGGCGTTCACCCGGCCGGAACCGATGGGATGATACGGAAGGATCGGATAAGGATCGGCGGTGGCCATGATCCGCCCCTGCACATCGGGCACCGGGTCGTCCGGGAAGCGGCCGAGGATCAGCGCAGCCAAGCCGGCCACATGGGGGCTCGCCATCGAGGTTCCTGCC
Organism: uncultured Planctomycetia bacterium; assembly: GCA_964343105.1. Taxonomy (GTDB): domain Bacteria; phylum Omnitrophota; class Gorgyraeia; order 1-14-0-20-64-10; family 1-14-0-20-64-10; genus CAYFHV01. Next base: position 5,809 of record CAYFHV010000092.1, read on the forward strand.
AAGCGGGCGTAGCCCGGCGCCACCTGCAACTCGGGAAAGCCTGCAGCAAGCAAACTGTCCGTCGCAATGGTTGAGAGGATGTTGTAGCGGCCCTTGCGATCCTCCGGCAGCTCGTCACTGTAGCCGCCGCCGGGGGCGCCCACGTCCACCAACGGGCCCCAGTTGGAGAAATCCGCTCTCTCATCCCGCTGTGTAGTGGCCGCCACCGTGAGAAGCTCAGGGATGCCTGCCGGAAAGAAGTCTCTTGCATCCCAATTGCCGTTGCCGGCCGCCGCCACACAGACCACGCCCAGTGCCTGAGCCTGGAGAAAGGCATCCGTGATCAATCGGCTGGATCCCCACCCGCCCCAGGAGTTGTTCATCACGTCGGCTCCGTTCTCAGCCGCATAGACCACGGCCCGCGCCAGGC
>CAYFHV010000093.1:0-6169 GCA_964343105.1 uncultured Planctomycetia bacterium
GCACCTGGATGACGGCCACGAAGAACGCCTGCAGGGCGACGAAGAGGGCGGAGAGTCCGAAGAGGCTGACCACCAGGCTCAGGACCGCGTAGACAGGATGCCTGGCGAGAAGGACCCCCAGGGCACCCAGGGTCGTCACGGCGGAAAGCGCGTAGAAGAGCAGGGGATCCAACATTCCCGGGAAAATTGAACCCTCATTATAGCAGAGCCGGCGGGATTGACGGGGCTGAAAAAAATCGGTATGATCGCATGCGCAATGCTCGTTCCACCCACTCCCGTCGAGGGGCTTCCCGCCGTTGCAAAAGAGATTCGGAAGGAGATCATCCGGATGCTGGGTCAGGCCGGCTCGGGTCATCCCGGTGGATCCCTTTCGGCGGCGGACATCGTGGCCTGTCTTTTCTTCCGGGTGATGCGGCACGACCCCCAGAATCCGGCATGGCCCGAGAGGGACCGTTTTGTGCTCAGCAAGGGCCACGGATGCCCGGTGGTCTACGCGGCGATGGCGCTGTCCGGCTACTTCCCCAAGGAGCAGCTCGCCACCCTGCGCCGGCTCGGCTCCCCCCTCCAGGGCCACCCGGACACGCGGAAGCTCCCGGCCCTCGAGGCCTGCACCGGTTCGCTCGGCCAGGGGCTCTCCATCTCCGCCGGCATCGCCCTCGCGGGGAAGCTCGACGGCCAGGGGCACCGGGTCTACGCCCTGCTCAGCGATGGGGAGACCGAGGAGGGGCAGACCTGGGAGGCTGCCGCCTTCGCCGGCTTCCACCGGCTCGACCGCCTGATCGCCTTCATGGACTACAACAAGTTCCAGCTGGACGGGGCGGTGAAGGAGATCATCGATCTCGAGCCGGTCCGCGCCAAGTGGGAGGCGTTCCGCTGGCATGTCCAGGAGATCGACGGCCACGACATCCCCAAGATCCTGGCGGCGGTGGAGGAGGCCCAGGGGGCGCCGGGCAAGCCGCACCTGATCATCTGCCACACCGTCAAGGGGAAGGGGGTCTCCTTTATGGAGGGAAACAACTACTTCCACGGCGTCGCCCCCACGGCGGAGGAGGCGGAGGCGGCGCTCAAGGAGCTCGATGGGGATCCGGCGCTGTCCAAGGCGCTGATCGCGGCCGGCAAAATCAAGCAGGGAGCCAAATGAGATTGCTTCGCCCCGCTGCGCGGGGCTCGCAATGACGCTGATGACCATGGAGAAGAAGCTGGGGCTGGCCACGCGGGACGCCTACGGTCAGGCGCTGGCGGAGCTGGGCCGCAAGAACCCGGCCATCGTGGTGCTGGACGGGGACCTGGCCGTCTCCACCAAGACCTCCCTCTTCCGCAAGGAGTTCCCCGACCGGCACTTCAACGTGGGGATCTCGGAGGCCAACATGGTCGGGATGGCGGGGGGCCTCGCCCATTCCGGCAAGATCCCATTCATCTCCAGCTTCGCCTGTTTCATCGCCTGCAAGGGGTACGACCAGCTCCGGATGGCGGTGGCAGTGCCCCATTGGAACGTCAAGATCGTTGCCTCCCACGGCGGGATCAGCGTGGGGGAGGACGGCGTCTCCCAGCAGTCCATCGAGGACATCGCCCTCATGACCTCTCTCCCCGGCCTCATCGTGGCGGTCCCGGCGGACGAGCACGCCACCCGGGCGCTGGTGGCAGAGGCGGCCCGGATCCAGGGGCCGGTCTACCTCCGGACCGGCCGGCCCAAGGCGCCGATCGTCCACACCCCCACGACCCCCTTCGCCTTCGGCAAGGGGATCCTGCTCCGGCCTGGCCGGGACGTCACGATCGTGGCGAATGGCCTGATGGTGGCCGAGGCGCTCGCCGCGGCGGAGGAGCTGGAGCAAGGCGGTCTCTCCGCCGCCGTCCTGGACATGCACACCGTCAAGCCGCTGGATGAGCCGCTGCTCGCCCAGCAGGCCAAGATCACGGGGGCCGTGGTGACCGCAGAGGAGCATCAGATCTGGGGCGGGCTGGGGTCGGCGGTCGCGCGGGCCCTGGCGCGCAGCCATCCGGTCCCGATGGAGTTCGTGGCGATCCAGGACACGTACGCCGAGTCCGGCAAGCCGGAGGAGCTCTTCGATCGATACGGCCTGACCGCCCGGCACATCGTCGAGGCCGTCCGGCGCGTTCTCAAACGGAAGTGATGCCGGCTCTATACCTCAAGCAGCTGGAGCTGGGGCCGATGCAGAATTTCGTGTACCTCGTCGGTTCCAAGGAGAGCGGGGAGGCGGCGGTGGTCGATCCGGGGTGGGATGTCCAGCGGATCCTGGAGACGGCGGCGCGGGACGGGATGCGGATCACCCAGGTGCTGATCACGCACACCCATTTCGATCACATCAATGGAGTCGAAGAGCTGGTGGCGGCGACCGACGCCCAGGTGCTTGTCCACAAGAAGGAGGCCGCGGCGCTTCGTCTGGAGCGGACCACGGTGCGGGCGGTGGAGGGCGGTGAGCGGATCGAGGTCGGTTCCGTGGAGCTGTCCCTGCTGCACACCCCGGGCCACACGCCCGGCTCCACCTGCTTCACGGTGGGCGATCGGCTGATTGCGGGCGACACGCTCTTTGTGGGCGGCTGCGGCCGGTGCGACCTGCCCGGCGGGGATCCGGAGGCGCTCCACCAGAGCCTGAGCCGTCTGCGCCGGCTGGACGATCGGATGGTCCTCTGTCCCGGTCACCATTACGCGCCGGAGGAAACCTCCGGGATGAAGGAGGAAAAGGCGACGAACCCCTTCCTTTGCGCGGAGACCCTGGATCAGTTTCTGAGCTTGGTCGGCGCGGTCAGGAAGCGTTAGGGATTTCCTCGTCCCTTGGATCGGATCCTGATTGAGGGCCTTCGGGCATCGGCGCACATTGGGGTGACCGCTGCGGAGCGCCGGCGGCGCCAGAGGGTGGAGATGGATCTGGAGTTGGCTCTGGATCTGCGCAGGGCGGGGCGGCAGGACCGGGTCGAGGCGACGGTGGATTACGCGGCGGCGGCCCGGCTGGCGCGTGCGCTCCTGGAGGGCCGGCCGTACCGCTTGGTGGAGGCGGCGGCGGAGGCGATCGTGGACGCGCTCCTCAGGCGGTTCCGGCCTCGTCAGGTCCGGGTGCGGATCCGGAAATTCTCGGTGCCGGGGAGCCGCAGCGTCGGGGTCGAGATCATCCGGCCTTCTGCGGCTCGCCGAACGAGGCGAAGGAAGTCGAGGTTTCCCAGAAGCGAACCTGCGAGATGGGGAATCCTTGGGCGCGGGCCTGTTCAAAGATGAGCCGCGCCAGCGTCTCGGCGGTCGGGTTGGCCTCCAGGGTGACGAACGGCTCCCGCAGGCGGGCAAGCTCCGGGATGACTGGATCGTCCCGGTGGAGGAGGAGCTTGTGGTCCCATGCGGTGTCGATCCAGCCCTGGAGCTTCTGTTTGACCTCATTGAAGTCGACGACCATGCCGCGGGGATCGAGGGCAGCGCTGGACAGCTCAATCTCCACCTTGGCGTTGTGGCCGTGCAGGTGGCGGCATTTTCCTTCGTAGCGGAGGAGGCGGTGTCCATAGCAGAAATGGATCACCTTGGTGACCTTGAACACGGGCTGATCTTATGACGGCGGTCCTGAAAGATCAAGCGGCTGCGGCTGGCGGAAGCCCCGCTACGCGGGACTCCACTGGATGGAAACGAAGCGGAAGCCGCACCACGCGCCCCGGCGCAGCGAGGGCGGTCGCCGTACTGGCCAGCGGCGGCGTGGAGAGCGCAGGGATGCTCTGCGAGGCGCTGCAGAGGTACGAGCGGGTTTACCCGATCTACGTCCGCAAGGGCTTCATCTGGGAGAAGACGGAGCTGTACTGGCTGCGGAAGCTGCTCGCGGCCTTGGCGACGGACGGGCTGGCGCCGCTCACGCTGCTGGACGTGCCGGTTCGGGAGATCTACGAGCAGCACTGGAGTCTGGGGAAGCGCCGCGTGCCGGGCAAGAAGGCGCCGGACCGGGCCGTCTACCTGCCGGGGCGGAACCTGATCCTCCTCTCCCTCGGAGGGCTTTTCTGCAGTCTGAAGCGGGTACCGGCCCTCTGGATCGGCATCCTCAAGGGAAACCCTTTCCGCGACGCGCGGTCGGGCTTCATCCGCCAGATCGAATCCCTGCTTCAGGAAGGAATGGGAACGCCGGTGCGAATCGCCTCCCCGCTGGGGGAGCTCAGCAAGTCGGAGGTGCTCCGCCGGTACCGGCAGATCCCCTGGAAGGCGACCTTTTCGTGTCTCAAGCCGGTGGGGCGAAGGCACTGCGGCGTCTGCCAGAAGTGCGCGGAGCGGATGGCCGGTTTTCGAGCCGCGGGAATCCCAGATCCCACGCCCTATGCGGCTTAAGCCGGCGCCGTCGAGATGATCTACCGGGGCGGGGTGGGGCAGTGGTCCTGGGCGCTCCACCGGGTGACCGGCGTCGGTGTGCTCCTCTTCCTCCTCTTCCACATCCTTGACACATCCCTCATCCTGCTGGGCCCGGAGCTGTACAACCGGGTGATCGCAATCTACCGTTGGCCCCTCTTCGGGCTGGCGGAGATCGGGCTGTTCGCCGCCGTCCTGTTTCATGCCCTCAACGGAATCCGGATCACGATTGTCGATTTCTGGCCGGCGATGACCCAATACCACAAGGCCCTGTTCGCCGCGGTCGTCGTCCTTTTCCTTGGCGTCTTCGCGCCGGTGGCCGGGATCATGCTGGGCCACATCCTGGGGGCGCGATGAGCCGGCGGCAGCCTGCAGGGGTGTCCCCTTGGGGACAGTCCCCAGGGGGACACCCTCGGCTGACCGCGGCGGGCAGCCGGGAGAGGCCGGCAGGCGGGTTCGAGCTTTACGCCTGGCTCTTCATGCGGCTGTCTGGGATCGCCCTGCTCCTTCTCGCCCTCGGGCACCTTTTCATCATGCACGTCTTCAACAGCGTGCACACCGTGGACTACCAGTTCGTGGCCGGCCGCTACGCGCGCTGGTTCTGGAGGGCATACGACCTGGCGATGCTGTGGCTGGCGATGCTGCATGGGGTCAACGGGCTGCGGATCCTCCTGGACGATTACCTCCGGCCTCCGTGGAGGGGATGGGCGGTGAGGGGCCTCGCCCTGCTGGGATTCCTCTTCCTGGGGCTCGGCACCTGGGTGATCCTCTTCTTCAATCCCGCCTCGGCGCCCGGGCGCGTTTTTTGACGATGGCCGCGCACCGGTTCGATGCGGTGATCGTGGGGGCCGGCGGGGCGGGGCTCATGGCGGCGCTGCAGGCGACGCGGGAAGGGGGACAGGCCCCTTCGGGGACAGTCCCCACGATCGCCGTTCTCTCCAAGCTGTACCCCACCCGTTCCCACACCGGCACGGCGCAGGGCGGGATCGGCGCCGCGCTCGGCAACCTGGAGGAGGACCGCTGGGAATGGCACATGTTCGACACGGTCAAGGGATCCGATTACCTCGCCGATCAGGACGCGGTGGAGATCATGTGCCGGGAGGCGGTGGACACCGTCTATGAGCTGGAGCACATGGGCCTGCCCTTTTCCCGCACGCCGGATGGGAAGATCGCGCAGAGGCCTTTCGGGGGTCACACCCGGGAGTTCGGGAAGGGGCCGGTGCGCCGATCCTGCTACGCCGCGGACCGGACCGGCCACATGATCCTGCAGACCCTCTACCAGCAGTGCATCAAGCAGGGGGTGACCTTCTTCGATGAGTTTCACGTGGTGGATCTTCTCCTGCACGCGGGAACGGTCTGCGGCGTCGTCGCCGTCGAGATCGCCACCGGCGAGCTTCACACCTTCCACGCGAAGGCGGTCCTCTTCGCCACCGGCGGCTCCGGCCGGATGTACAAGATCACCTCCAACGCGCTCACCCTGACCGGCGATGGGATGGCGGTCACCTGCCGCCGCGGGATCCCGCTGGAGGACATGGAGTTTTTCCAGTTTCATCCCACCGGCATCTACAAGATGGGGATCCTGATCACGGAGGGGGCGCGCGGGGAGGGCGGCATCCTGCGCAACGGCAGCGGCGAGCGGTTCATGGAGCGGTACGCCCCCACCCTGAAGGATCTGGCCCCGCGGGACATGACCTCCCGCGCCATGTACAAGGAGATCCGCGAGGGACGCGGGATTGGCGGCAAGGATTATCTGCATCTGGACCTGACGCACCTGGATCCGAAGGTGATCCATTCGAAGCTTCCCGACATCACCGATTTTGTGGAGACCTACCTGGGCAT
>CAYFHV010000094.1:0-6018 GCA_964343105.1 uncultured Planctomycetia bacterium
TCAAGAACTCCGGCTTCGAGCGGGTCTGGTCGGTATCCTCAATCCGCAGGAGGAACTGGCCCTTCTCATGCCGGGCGAAGAGCCAGTTGAACAGGGCCGTCCGGGCGGAGCCGACGTGAAGGGTGCCGGTGGGAGAGGGGGCGAACCGGACGCGGACCATCTTCAGCCGGAGGAATCCCCCTCGGCCTCGAAATCACCCGAGGCGGTTTCCCTCAGGCGCTGGCGGACTTCGTCAAAGAGGCGGGTCTCCAGCTTTCCGCCGGAGGACTTGACCAGCACCTCCACCTTCTTGGCCGCCCCCTCGAGCTCCTTCTTGCATTCCCGCACCAGGGCCACCCCTTCCTCGAAACGCTTCAGGCGCGTCTCGAGTGGAAGCTCCGAGCCCTGGAGCTCCTCCACAATCGCCTCCAGCCGCTTGAGCGAATGCTCAAATCCGGTTCCTTTCCCCTTTCCTGCCATGGTCCCTCCGTTTACTCTACGCGGCTTGTGATCCGGCCGCGGTGCAGACGGGTTTCAATCTGCTCGCCGGGGCGGACCTGCGCGTCGCTGCGCAGGATGTCGCCCCTGGCGTTAAAGGTGATGGAATAGCCGCGCCCGAGCACCGCCAGCGGGCTTAAGGCGTGCAGCCGGCCGGCCAGCGCCCCCACGCCTGCCGAGAGCTGATCGAGCACGTGCAGCATCCGGCTCTGGAGCCGGGTGCCCAGCGAGTGAAGCTCACCCGCCTGATGGAGAAGAAAGGCCTGCGGGGAACAGCTCAGAAGCTGGCTGTGCAGGAGCTGCACCCGGTGCGCGGCGGAGAGGACCGGCTCCTCCAGCCCCTCGACGAGCCCGGCCTCCAGATCCTCCAGCTCCTCGCGGATCTCCTCGAGCCAGCGTTCCGGCTCCACAAAGGCCGGTTCCGCCAGAACGGCGTCCAGCCGGTCGAGCGCCGCGCGCCGCTGGGCGAGGATGATCTCTGCACCCTTGGTTGGGGTCGCTGCGCGCACGTCGGCAACCAGGTCGGAGATCGTGACATCCTTCTCGTGCCCCACGGCGGAGATGACCGGCAGGCGGGAGGAGGAGATCGCCCGCGCCAGGACCTCCTCGTTGAACGCCCAGAGGTCCTCGATGGATCCGCCGCCGCGGCCCATGAGGATCAGGTCGAGCCCGTCGAGCCGGTTCAGCTCCTGGATCGCGCGCGCGATCGACTCGGCCGCTCCTTCTCCCTGCACCCGGGTGGGAGTGAGCAGGATGGAAACCCGGTGGGCGTCATCCTTCCGCTCGTTGAACACACGCAGGATATCGTCGATTGCCGCTCCTTGGGGTGAGGTGACCACCCCCACTCGCTCCGGGAAGGCAGGCAGGGGGCGCTTGCGCTCCTCGGCGAAGAGCCCGTCCTTTTGCAGCTTTTCCTTGAGCTGCTCGAAGGCAAGCTGCAGGGCCCCCATCCCCTTGGGTTCCATCGCCCGGACCGAGAACTTGACATCGCCGCGCCGCGGGTAAAACTCGATCCGGCCCGCGCAGATCACCTTGAGCCCCTGCTCCGGTTTGAACTTGAGGCGCCGGGCGAATTCCCGCCACATGACCGACTTGAGCACGGCGGACTCATCCTTGAGGTCGAACCAGAGGTGGCCGCTGGCGTAGGGCTTCGGATCCGAAAGCTCCCCCTCCACCCATACCTCGTACTCAAAGCTGTCAGCAAAGAGGGTTTGGATCCGCTGGGCGATTTCGGAGACGGTGTAGATCGGCCGGTCCGCGGAAGGGGCGTCTGCCGCCACCCACGGCTCGGCCGTTTCGGGTAGGGGCGGCAGGTCCACCGGGTCGCGCAGCTCTGCCGAGGGCGCCAGCGGACCAGAGGCGTCGCTTCTAAGGGTGTAGCGTCGGACGCGCATCACTCCTCCGGGAAGAATCCGCGGGCCCGGAAGCTTAAGACGCCGTCGCGGCCGACGATGAGGTGATCCAGAACCGGGATCCCCAGCAGCCGGCCGGCGTGAACCAGCCGGCGGGTGAGCTCCAGATCCTCCCGGCTCGGGGTGGGGTCACCCGAAGGATGATTGTGCGCCAGGATGACCGCGGCGGCGGATGCGGCGATCGCCTCCCGGAAGGTCTCGCGCGGGTGCACGATGCTCATGTCGAGGGATCCCACGGAAACCTCCGCGGTCCGCAGGATCCGATGCCGGGAGTCGAGAAGAAGGATGATGAACCGCTCCTCGCGCCGGCCGGCCAGATGGCGGCGGGCTGCGCGGCTGGCGGCCTGGATTGTCTCCAGCGGCCGGCCTTCCCCGCCGGTGGGGCCAAGCTCCGCGCGGCGGGAAAGCTCGCAGGCCGCCCTGAGTGCGGCCGCCTTCGCCAGCCCGACGCCAGGAACCTGCGCCAGCTCCTCCACAGTGGCATGAGCCAGCCCGGAGAGGGTTCCGAACCGGCTGAGGATCCTCTGCGCGGTCACCATGACCGACTGGCCGGGCCCGCCGCGGCCCAGGATGCAGGCAAGAAGCTCCACCTCCGAGAGGGCCTGCGGCCCCAGGGCTGCCAGCCGTTCCCTCGGCCGCTCCGAGATGGGAAGATCCCGGACGGTCAGCCCCCGCGGCGCGGCCTGCCGGCTTGTCCGCAGACGCCGCCCCGCCCGCCGCCGGTGCAGATCTCCCTCCCAAAGCTCCATCGCCATTGCCACCACGTCGGGACGGGAGGGGGTCGGCAGAATCGGCTCAGTCACTGAAGGGCTCCTGGACGCGTTCGATCTTGAGCGCCTTGCCGGATTTTTCATCCACATCGACGATCGCCCCGCAGAGCTTGACGTTGCCCCGGGCCACGTCGAACCGGCTGGGCATGCCGGTCAGAAACCGCTCCATGACCGGCTCGATCTCCCGCCCGATCACCGAGTCGTACGGCCCGGTCATCCCCAGATCCGTCAGATACGCCGTGCCCTTGGGAAGGATCCGCTCGTCCGCGGTCTGGATGTGCGTGTGGGTGCCCACCACGGCACTCACATGCCCGTCCAGATACCAGCCCATCACCACCTTCTCGGAGGTGGCCTCCCCGTGCATGTCGACGATGATGACCGGCGTCTTCTTGCGCATCTCCTCGATCCTCTGCATCCCGATCCGGAACGGGTCGTCCAGCGCATCCACCCCCATGAAGACGCGGCCCAGCAGGTTGAGCACCCCCACGGCGGTCCCGTTCTTGGCGGTGTAGACGTAGGCGCCGAAACCGGGGGTCATGGCCGGATAGTTGGCCGGCCGCAAGAGGCGCGGTTCCTGATCCATGAACGGCCCGATCTCCCGGTAGCGCCAGATGTGCTGGCCGCTGGTGAGCATGTCGACGCCGGGTGCGGAGAGAAGCTCCTGGGCGGTCTTCGGCGTCACCCCGGCCCCGCCGGCGATGTTCTCGCAGTTGGCGATCACAAAATCCACCTTGTGCCGCGCGCGCAGGATGGGGACCAGCGCCTTCACCGCATCCCGGCCCGGTGAACCCACCACATCTCCGACAACGAGGATCCTCATTCCATCAAGCCCTTTCTTCCGTGATCACCCTGCAGACCGGCTGGTCGTGCCCTTCCCACGGGATCTTCTTCACCACCTGAAACCGGAACGCCAGCCCCACGCGAGGAATCGAGGCCGGCAGGCGCGCCAGGAACCGGTCGAAATAGCCGCCCCCCCGCCCGAGCCGCCGCCCGCGCCGGTCGAACGCCACCCCCGGCATCACAATGAGGTCCAGCCGCCGGGGATCGATCCGCCGGTGCCGGCTTCCCGCCGGTTCCGGGATCCCGTACGAGCCCGCCGCCCGCAGGTCCCGATCCGGATCCCCGATCTGGCGGGGTATCATCCGCCGGGTGTGCGGCTGGCAGACCGGAACCGCCACGCGCTTGCCGTCCTCCAGGGCTTCCCGAAGGATCGGCCGGGTCTCAACCTCCCCGTCGAAGGCGGCGTAGCAGAGGATGGATCGTGCCTGGCGGTACAGCGCGAGGCGCCGGAGGCGCCGCGCAATCTTCAAGCTCTTGGCAAGTCGCTGCGGTTCGGGCTGGCGGCGCAGGCGATCGAGCATCCTGCGCCGGAGGGCCCGTTTCTTCTCGATCATCGCTGGGCCGTCGGAGCAGGATAGCACAGGCGAGGTTGAAAAGCCAACGGCCCCGACTACGGAGCCGAGCCGGGGCCGTTCTACTCACCACCGGCAGCTGGCTGCCCGCGAAGGGCCCTTTAGCTTTGCGTCCCTCGCTTCCGCGAGGTTTGCCCTGAATCAGGGTGAGTTGGCGTGTTGCTCTTCCAACTTCCAACGCTAGGATACCTGATCTTTTTGCAAAATGACAAGAGGGCACAGAAATTTTTCTGCGCCCTAGATATGGAAGGTGAAGCGGTGGCGGATTGGCGCGCCCTCCTGCGCCCGCGCCTGCTCGATGAGGTCGTCCAGGGTGGTCGCCTCGAGGGTGCTCTGCACCGCCTTCTGAACCTGCTGCCAGACCACCCGCGCGGGGTCGTGGCTGCCGTTTCCTTTAGGGAGAGAACGCTTGGCGCCCCGGCCGCCGGCGCCGGTCGGCTGAAGGATCTCAAAGATCGTCCGGATCGGGATCTCGCCCGGGACAAGGCGCAGCCGATAGCCCCCGCGCGGGCCCCGTTCTGCCTCCACCAACCCTTTGCGCCGCAGGCGGTTGAAGAGCTGCTCCAGGGAGCGGAGCGGGATCCCCTGCCTTTTGGCGATCACCGCCATGGTGACCGGCCCGGTTCCCTGCCTTAAGCCCAGCTCCACCAGCGCCCGCAAGGCATAGGTGAGTCGCGCGTTCGGCCTCATCGCTTGCACCGCCCCATCGCTCAGAACTCCTCGAAGTATGGATCCAAGCTCAGGTACCGCTCCCCGGTGTCCGGCAGCATCACCACCACCGTCTTCCCCGGTCCCAGCCGCTCTGCGACCTTCAGCGCCGCCCAGACCGCCGCCCCGGCCGAGATGCCGGCCAGGATCCCTTCCTCCTTCGCGAGCCGGCGGGCCATGGTGTAGGCCTCCATGTCCTCCACCGGGATCACCTCGTCAATCAGCCTCCGATCCAGCACCTCCGGGACGAACCCCGCCCCGATTCCCTGGATCCGATGAACTCCGGCCGGCTTGCCGGAGAGGACCGCCGATGCGGCCGGCTCCACCGCCACCACCCGGATCCCGGGGTTGCGCCTCTTCAGCACCTCGCCGACGCCGGTGATGGTGCCGCCGGTTCCCACGCCGGCCACGAAGGCGTCGATCTCGCCGTCGGTGACGCGCAGGATCTCCTGGGCGGTGGTCTGCCGGTGGATGCGCGGATTGGCCGGGTTGGCGAACTGAAGCGGCATGAACGCCCCCGGCAGCGTGGCCACCAGCTCCTGCGCCTTCTTGACCGCGCCGGCCATCCCCTCGTTCGCCGGGGTGATCACCACCTCCGCTCCGAATCGCTCCAGCAGACTCACCCGCTCGGTGCTCATCCCCTCCGGCAGGGTGAGGATGACCCGATAGCCGCGCACCGCCGAGACCATGGCCAGCCCAATCCCGGTGTTGCCGCTGGTCGGCTCCACGATCGTGGCTCCGGGCTTGAGTAGCCCGCGCCGCTCTGCATCCTCAATCATGGCGAAGGCGATCCGATCCTTCACCGATCCGCCCGGGTTGAACGATTCGAGCTTCCCCAGAAGGGTCGCCATCTTAGGAGCCACTACCTTGGTCAGCCGTACCATCGGCGTCTCCCCGATGAGCTCCAGGATCGAATCGGCAATTTTTCTCGTCATTGGCATTGCTCTTCCAGCACCTCGCGGTGCGCCCTCAGTGTATTCTCGATCTCCCTCGACCCGTGAGCGGTCGAGACAAACCACGCCTCAAACGGCGATGGGGGAAGATAAATCCCGCGCGCGAGCATGCCCCGGAAGTACCGGGCGTATCGCCTGCTATTCACCTGACGCGCCTGCGCTGCATTGCAAACCGGTCGGTCGGTGAAGAAGAGACTGAGCAGCCCGCCCACCTGCTGCAACGAAGCCGCAACCCCCGCCTCTTGACAGAGACGCGCCAGCCCGTCGCGCAGGCGCTCGGCCGTTC
>CAYFHV010000095.1:0-5924 GCA_964343105.1 uncultured Planctomycetia bacterium
CCTCCTGCCTCTGCGCCGGCCGCAGGGCCAGAGCGGAAGGGGGCAGGCCCAGCGCGATGGCCAAGCAAAGAGCAAAGAATCTGGAGATAACTCGTCCCCGGTTCATGGGAAAGGTCCTGTGATTAGAGTATGGCTGATCGCGGTGCGGGATACAAGAGATTATCTAAAATAAGTTACCCACTAACTTGTGTACAAAAATACACATGGCCTTCCTAGAGCGACTCGCGCAGGAGCCGGGCCCCGCGGGCGTCCCGTTGGGCCGCCATTTTTATCACTTCAGCTTGACCTGCAGCTCCTTGCCCAGGGCCTGCGCAATCCGATTGAGGACATCAACCGAGAAGTTCTCCCTTCCGCTCTCCAGGCGGGAGATGTACTGCTGGATGACCCCCAGCCGAGCTGCCAGATCCTTCTGACGATATCCCTTCTCCATCCGTATCCTGCGGATCTGCTCCGAAACCACCCGTCTCTGCGGGGGGATACTCTCTTCCGCCCTCGGGCGGAGGCGAACACCCTGTTCCTTAAGCCGATCTTTGACGACCTCATAGAGGGTTTGCCAGAAAGAGACCCGGTGGGTGAGCCAACGATCCCGGCCCATCCGCCGCTTGATCGCCGGCCATTTTCTGCAGAAGGTCTCTTGATTGAGAAGCCGGAAGACCTCCCTGGGCCGATTGAGGCGGGACAGGAGTTTCTCCGCATAAAGATTGAACCGCGGATGGGCCTCGTCCTTCAGGATCCCTGCGACCTCTTTTTTGCTCAGCCGACTGTCCCACAACCAGTTGAATTCCATCGGACGCTCCTAGAGCAATTTGCCTGGGAATTTCTTCAGGATCTCGTCGTCCAAATATTGAGGGACCTTCCCTGGATCGGTTCCGGGGGCCAGATCCGTGAGCTCCAGCTTCAGATCCCGTCGATGGAATCCCTTCCACCAAAGGATGAGCCGTTCCGCTTGAGCTTCGGAGAAGTTCCGGACGAAGAAGCCGGAGAGCGCTTCGTGCTCCCTGGACAACCAGTACAGGTCGTACGCATCCTTAGCGCTCTGCCTGCCGGAAGGAAGGCCCTGGCCGACGGAACCCACCTTTTGCCTCCCCCCAATCGCAGCCCATATCTTTCGATAATAGATGTCCTCAACCGAATGAAGGCCATTCTTCACCGGCCTCCGGTTCTTAGCGAAATCCTGGACAAAGTCAACCTTTAACGGAATCCCTTTCCGGAGCTCAAGGGTATAGACTTTCATCGGGACCAGCTTAGGGTCATCCTGTTCCTGCTCAAATCGATAAGGTCGCCTCGTTCTTCCCGAAACAAAATCCATGATCCGATCCGGATCTGACCTGTCATACGTCTGGGAAAAGAAATCCAGGTCTTCAGAAATCCGGTGATTAAAATAGAACGCCAGCGCCGTCCCGCCCGTCAGATAGTACTGCTTGAACTTCTTTGTCACCAGAGCGGTAACCTTCTTCTGTTCAGCTCGAATTAAAGAGGTTTCCGGTTTCATGTTCCAGTAGGAAGTATACTACTTATAGATAGTATCGTCGAGGCTCGCGCAGGGTCAGTTGTTACAGGGATTCGCGCAGGAGCCGGGCCCGGCGGGCGTCCCGCTCCGAGGCGTTCAGGGTCCGCCCCTCCAGCTTCTGCAGGTGGGCCGGCTGGGTCTGGATGAAGAGCCGGTTCACCTGGCCCCGCTCGAGGGTCGGGATGATGTTGAGGTCCACCCCCAGCCGGACGAGGGAGAGCAGGTTCACCGTCTCCCCCGAGCTGATGAGGTGAGCGCTCTTCAAGGTCCCGTAGGCCCGCCAGATCCGGTCCTCGAGCGCCTCCCGGCTCTGCTGTGTGAGCGCCTTGCGCGCCGCCTCCTCCTGATCCACCACCTGCCGGATGAGCCGCTCCAGGTTGTCCAGGATCTCCTCCTCCGACACCCCGAGCGTCACCTGGTTGGAGAGCTGAAAGAAATTCCCCGTCGCCTCGGTCCCCTCGCCGTAGAGGCCGCGGGCGGTCAGCCCCAGCTTGTTCAGCGCATGGAGCACCCGCCCGATCTGCTTGGTCATCACCAGGCACGGCAGATGCAGCATGCAGGAGGCCCGCATCCCGGTGCCGACGTTCGTCGGGCAGGCGGTCAGATACCCCCACTCCGGCAGAAAGGCGTACGCCAGATGCCCCTCCAGCTCCCCGTTGACCCCGGTCAGGACATCCCACGCCTCCTGCAGATTGAACCCGGACTGGATCACCTGCAGGCGGAGGTGATCCTCCTCGTTGACCATGAGCGAGAGGATCTCCTTGTCGCCGATCGCCACCGCCTTCTCGTCGGGCCCCACGGCGTGCTCCCGGCTGATCAGCCGCCGCTCGACGAGAAAAAGGCGGTCCAGCTCCGAGAGCTCCTTGAGCTGAAGCGTCAGCGCCCCTTTCAGGAACTTGCACCGGCCGACCGCCTCCTCGACGCCTGTGCGCACCTCCGCCCGCTGCGGCTTCTTCGCCCACTGCGGGAAGGGCTTCTCCTTCAGGTTCCGCGCCAGCCGGATCCGGGAGGAGATCACGATCTCCGCGCGCGGGCCGGTGCCCCGCAGCCACTCTCCGGTTTCCTGGATCAGCTGATCCAGCGTCATCGTTTCCTCTGGAAGAGGGGGCAACCCCATCGGTCTGCAGCACCGCAGGCGAGGGGGGGGGGGGGGGGGGGAATTATCCCCCCCGCCGTCCTTCCCCCCATGTTTCGCCCGCCAAGGATCGTTGGCGGGCGTGGGGGGACTGGGAAAGGGGGATTCCAGGGGGAAAACAGTAGAACGTGTTTTCCCCCTGGAAAGCGGTGATGCGATTTGCTTGTCCGGCCACGGAAACGGAGCCGTGAGGCACACTGCCTTCCCCGGTCAGGGCTCGCATCGCATCACCGCTTTTTCTTCGCCTCCAGCGCCCGGATCCGGTCGCGCAACCGGGCCGCCTCCTCGAACGCCTCCCCGGCCACCGCCCCCTTCAGCCGCTCCCGGAGCTGATCCAGCTCCTCCTTGGGGGCCGCCAGCTTGGCCTTCTGCTTCTCGGGCGGGGCCTGCCCGACATGGCGGGTCGATCCGTGGATCTTCTTCAGCAGCGGCGAGAGGAACCGCTGGAAGCTCTCGTAGCAGCCGCCGCATCCCAGCCGGCCGCTCTTGCGGAAATCCTCGTACCGCATGCCGCACCGGGGGCAGGCGGCCTGTCCAGCGGGGGCGCGGCCCTCCACCTCCGGCTTGACCCCGAAATCAGCGAGCCCCGCCAAGAGGTCTGCCAGCCCAAAGCTCTCCGCCGCAGCGGAGCCCTTCTCCTGCGCGCAGGCCTGGCAGAGGTGCAGCTCGCGCGTCTCGTCATTGATCACCTCGGTCAGATGAACCGTCGCCTCGCGCTCCCCGCACAGATCACAGGTCATCTCAGTAGCGCACCCCGGCGGTCTTGGTGAGCTTCCGGAAGTCCCGCATGAGTCTGAGCGTGACGGGCCCCGGTTTTCCCGTGCCAATCACCCGGCCGTCGATCTTCACGATCGGAGCGATCTCCGCGGCCGTGCCGGTGAGGAAGCATTCCTCCGCGTTGTACAGGTCGTGGCGGGTCATCATCTCCTCGCGCACCGGCCGGCGGGCCTTGCCGGCCAGCTCGATGACGCAGCCCCGGGTAATCCCCTTGAGGATCCCCGCGTGGACCGGCGGGGTGCGCAGGATCCCGTCCCGCACGATGAAGATGTTATCGCCGGTGCACTCGGCCACGTAGCCGTGGGCGCTGAGCATGATCGCCTCCTCGACCCCGGCGTTCGTCGCCTCGATCTTGGCCAGGATGTTGTTGAGGTAATTGAGCGACTTGATCTGCGGGTTCAGCGCTTCGGGGAGATTCCGCGGGGTGGGCACCGTCACGATCTCCATCCCCTCCCGATAGACCCGCTCGGGGTAGAGGACGATCTTGTCGGCAATCACGAAGACGGTCGGCTGCCTGCATTTTCGCGGATCCAGCCCCAGGTCCCCCGGCCCGCGGGTCACCACGAGCCGGATGTAGGCGTCCTTGAGGCGGTTGGCCCGCAGGGTCTCCACCACCGCCCGGACCACCTGCTCCTTACGGTGAGGGATCCTCAGCAGGATCGTGTGCGCCGACTCGAAGAGCCGATCCACGTGCTCCTGCAGCTTGAAGACCAGGCCGTCGTACGACCGGATCCCTTCGAACACGCCGTCCCCGTAGAGGAGGCCGTGATCAAAGACCGAGATCCTCGCCTCCGGCGCCTCGACCAGCTTGCCATTGAGATAAATCTTCAGGCCCATAGTTGTCCGTCCCTTAATGAGTAGATCCGCTGAGCCACCTCGGTGACCGCCGGCTCGTGCGTCGCGATCACCAGCGCGGCCCCGCGCTCCCGATTCAAACGAAGCAGAAGATCCAGGATCCCCTTGCCCGTCGCCGAGTCCAGATTCCCCGTCGGCTCATCGCAGAAGACGATCCGCGGGTCATTCATCAGGGCGCGCGCGACCGCCACCCGCTGCTGCTCCCCGCCGGAGAGCTCCGCCGGCAGATGACCCGCCCGGTCGCCCAACCCCACCTGCTGCAGCAGCTCCTGCGCCCGTCCCCTGAGCTGTGACCCGGACTGGCCGTTCCGACCGATCCAGCCCGGCAGCGCCACATTCTCCCAGGCCATGAGCTCCGGGACCAGATGATAGAACTGGAACACAAAGCCGAATGCCTTGTTGCGCAGCACCGAGATCTCCCGGTCGCGCAGCCGCCAGAGTTCCCGCCCGTCGAACTTCACCCGGCCCGCCGTCGGACGGTCCAGCCCGCCCAGGAGATGCAGGAGCGTCGACTTGCCCGCCCCCGAGGGGCCGACGATCACGGCCAGCTCCCCCGCCCCGACGCGAAGATCCACCCCGCGCAGGACCTCGAGGGTTCGCGCACCGACGCGGTAGCTCTTCCGCAGCCCTATCCCCTCCAGGAGCGCGCTCATTCATACCGCAGCGCGCGGGTCGGCTCCAGCCGGGCCGCCACCCAGGCCGGATACAGGCAGGCCGCCCAGCTGATCGCCAGCGCCGCCGCCCCGACCAGCGCGACATCCGGCCACTGGAGCTGGACCGGAAGGTGGTCGAGGTAGTAGATGTCCGCCGGAAGCCGGATGAACTGGTACTTGGCCAGCGCCGCGCACAGCACCCACCCCAGCCCCATCCCCGCCGCCGTCCCCGCCAGGCCGATCAGCATCCCCGCGGCCATGAAGACGCGCCGGGTCCCGGCCTGCGTGCTGCCCAGCGATTTCAGGATCCCGATCTCCTTGGTCTTGCCCACCACCAGCATGAGCAGCGTGGCGATGATGTTGAAGCAGGCGACGAGCACGATGAGCGTCAGGATCACGAACATCGTCACCTTCTCCAGCTTGAGCGCCGCAAAGAGGTTCTCGTTCATCTCCAT
Source organism: uncultured Planctomycetia bacterium (assembly GCA_964343105.1). Classification (GTDB taxonomy): domain Bacteria; phylum Omnitrophota; class Gorgyraeia; order 1-14-0-20-64-10; family 1-14-0-20-64-10; genus CAYFHV01. Next base: position 5,386 of record CAYFHV010000095.1, read on the forward strand.
CCAGGTGACCACCCAGTGGGGGTAGCCCAGCGCGCGCTGGAGGATCCCCTTGACCTCCGGCGCCTGCACCGCCTCCTTCAACCGGACCTCGATTCCCGAGACGACTCCCGGCTGATTGAGCAGCTTCTGCACCGTCTCCAGCGAGGCCAGCACCAGGTGCAGGTCGTACTCGTACATCCCCGTGGAGAATTCCCCTCCCACCCGGACCGGCTGGGGCTTGCCCTCCTTGCCCCCCACGAGCTGCAGGAGATCGCCGATCCCCAGCCCCCATCGGCGCGCCAGCTCCGACCCCACCATCACCTCACCCGCCTTTGGCGGCCATTCCCCGTTGGTCACCGATTGGGCCAATCGCGTCACCCCGGCGCCCCGCGCCGGATCCATTCCCCGGAGCAGGACGCCCTGCGCCTCCTCTCCCCTGCGCAGAAGGGTCTGCACCTGCAGGACCGGAGCCGCTGCGACCACGCCGGGGAGCTGAAGGATCTGCTCCCTCAATCGCTCCGGGTCCGGGATTCCCCCATCCGCTTGAATGAGCAGGTGGG
>CAYFHV010000096.1:0-5894 GCA_964343105.1 uncultured Planctomycetia bacterium
CGCGCACCCCTGAAGGCTAGGAATCTGGACGGTTCAAGTAGCCCGTTCGCCTTCATCGCTCCTCGACCCTCCGGCTCAACGACAGACCACCACCGCAACCACCAGCCCCAGCACCGCCCCGACGATCACCTCCACCGGGGTATGCCCCAGAAGCTCCTTCACCCGCTCCTCGCTCACCTGCCCGCGCGCGTACAGCTCATCCACAATCTTGTTGAGGGCGATCGCCTGGCGGCCGGCCGCCCGCCGGACCCCCTGGGCGTCGAACATGGTGACCAGCGCGAAGATGAGCGCCACCGCAAAGGCCGCCGTCTCGAAGCCCACCCGGAGACCCACGGCGGTGGCCAGGGCGGCGACCCCCGCCGAGTGGGCCGACGGCATCCCCCCGGTGCCGAGGAACCAGCGGACATCGAAGCGGTGCCTCTGCCGCACCGCCAGAGTCACCTTCGCTGTCTGAGCCACGATCCACGCCAGCAGGGTGGCCCAGAGGACCTTGTTGGAGAATAGCTCGGAGAAGAGACCCATGCCCCTGTCGGACGAAGGCCATTCTACCGTGGGGCCTCTGCCTTGACAAGACGGGGGGGCTTACTCATACTAGCACGAGACCATGGCGGAGCAGGCGGCGGTCAACAAGACCACGTCGGAACCGGGGGTCAGCGAACGCAGAACCGCTTACCGGACTCCGCTCGTTTGTCCCTTGGCCTACCAGCTCCTGCAGGATGACCAGCCGGTGGGAAACCTCCATCCGGCCAACACCGTGAACGTGAGCACCAAGGGGGCCCTGATCCGCACGAATGAGCCCCTCAAGCTGGGGGCCCTCTACCGGCTCCAGATTCAGCTGCCCGGCGCCCGGGCCACCCTCATGGCGCGGGCCCGGGTGGTCCGCGTGGAAGAGGAGGAGCCGGCGCAGAAATACTTCATCGGATTCTCCTTCGAAAAGATCGATCCCCCGGAGTCCGTGGATTTCCTGGGCCGGCTGGAATCGATCGACCTGCGCCAGATCCTGGAGGTGCTCCTCTCCATCCGCGGCACGGACCTGCACCTGACCACCGGCCAGCCGCCGATCGCCCGCGTGCACGGGCGGCTCAGCCCCTTGAAGCGGCCCCCCTTCCGCGTCAACGAGATCCGCGCCCTCCTCTACAGCATCCTGACAGAGGAACAGATCCTTGCCTTCGAACGCCAGCGGGAGCTGGACTTCGCCTATTCCCTTTCCATAGACAAGCGGTTCCGGTTCAACCTGCACTGGCAGCGGGGCCAGGTGGAGGCCGCCGTCCGGGTGATCCCTGCACAGGTTCTCCACTGGGAGAAGCTGGGAATCCCCGCCGTGGTGGTCGACTGGACCCGGAAGGCCACGGGCCTCATCCTCGTGGTCGGCCCCACCGGCTCGGGGAAGACCACGACCTTGAGCAGCCTGGTTGATCTGATCAACCAGGAGCGGGATGCGGTGATCATCTGCCTGGAGCGGCCGATCGAGTACGTTCACCAGAACGTCAAGGCGGTGATCAAGCAGCGGGAGGTCGGCTCCGATACCCTCTCCTACGGCGAGGCGGTGAAGCGGGCGCTGCGCCAGGATCCCGACGTCATCGTGGTCGGCGAGGTGGAGGATTTCGAGACGGTGCAGGTGGTCCTCAACGCCTCCGAGACCGGCAACCTCGTCCTGGCCAGCTTCCACGCCCCCACCACCGTGCAGGCCATCGACCGGTTCATCAGCATCTGCCCCGCCCAGATGCGGCATCAGGTCTGCTTCCAGATGGCCAGCTGTCTGCAGGGGGTTCTCGTCCAGCATCTCATCACGCGGGAGGAGGCGATGGGGGGCGGGCTCGTGCTGGCGACGGAGGTTTTCGTGCCGACGGAGGCGGGGCGCAACCACATCCGGAACAACAACCTCTCCCAGCTCACCTCCGTGATCGAGACCGGCGGGGCCTATCGGATGTACACGCTGGAGCGATCCATCCGGCAGCTCGTGAATCAGGGGACCGTCTCCGCCGAGACCGCCAAGGCCCACCTGGCCCTCGTCGGCCAGCAGGCCTGAGTTAGGTTTCGACCTCGAGCCTTGAGCTGATCTGCTCCAGCGCCGCCCGGAAGCGCCGGTTCTCCACGACCGGCTCCGCTCCTTCCAGCGGAACCGGCTCCGCGAGCGTAACCCAGGAGATGCATCCCGCGTACTCCGGCAGGGCCGGCCGCACAACCGCTCTGGGCAGCCGGTAGGCGCGGATCACCAGCAGGCAAGCGGGTGCCCCGGGCCGGTACCGCAGCCGCTCCTCAAGAAACGCCGGCGTCCAGATGTGGTACTTTTCAAGGCCGGAGAGCTGCCGGGCCTCCTTGAGCTCCAGCGCCAGGGCGACGCCCCCGTAAACATGAAATGAAATCTGGCTGGGTTCCTCCCTGCGCTCCAGGGCGCCAGCGAAGCGGCTGTGAAATTCCGGACGGATCGCTTCCTGGTTTGCGTGCTCGGTGGTGGGGTAGAGAAGAAACTCCCTGTGCTGCAGGTCGAAGGAGCCGCGCGGATCCCGGATCCCCCCCTTTCGCAGCAGGAGGAGCTGCTCTCCCGAAGCCAACGCCTCGACGACAACCGCCCATTCCTTTAACGCGATCTTTGCATGCACGGAACACCATTATAATCCGCAGGAATTTCCCTTGACAAGCACCCACCGGTTGCGGTAGAAGGGCGGTTGCTTCCAAGATCTTGTGGGGGAGGGTGCAGGTCTGACGAGGTCCTTGTCGGCCTCGCTTGAAGGCAAACGAGGTCCTCTTCAGCCAAGAAGCGATTCACGGACTCATCCCTGATTGCTCCCCGAGGGGTTGCCCTCCGATCGCCCAAGATCCCGAGGTTGCTTTTTAGAGAGGTTCTCTAGAAAACCCGGACCACTACCTGCGGGGCCGGTGGCGTTTCGCCTCCCCCACATGTAGTAAACTAGAGAGAGGGAGAAGAACGATGCTCAAGGACGCTCATCCGACCGCATTGGGTCAGGAAACGCTGGAAGGGGTTCGCCGTCCGGGAGAGACCGGAAACGGCTCGACGGAGGGGTTGAGGGTTCCTCGGCACTTTACCCCGGCCGGCTCCGATCCCTACGCGCAGCTTTCCTGGGAACACCGGACCGCCTCCATCACCAACGAGCACGGCGAGGTGGTCTTTGAGCAAAAGCAGGTGGAGATCCCTGCCTTTTGGTCTCAGACCGCCACCAACGTCGTCGTCTCCAAATACTTCCGCGGGGCGCTCGGCTCCCCTCAGCGGGAGCATTCGGTCCGGCAGCTCATCCAGCGCGTCGTCAACACGATCACCGATTGGGGGGTGAAGGATGGGACCTTCGCCAGCTCGGAGGACGTGGAGAACTTCCGGGCGGAGCTGGCGCATCTGTTGCTGACGCAGAAGGCCTCCTTCAATTCCCCCGTCTGGTTCAATGTCGGGATCGAGCCCCGCGCTCAGTGTGGGGCGTGTTTCATCCTCTCGGTCGAGGACCGGATGGAGTCCATCCTCGACTGGTACAAGACGGAAGGGATGATCTTCAAGTACGGCTCCGGCGCCGGCATCAATCTCTCGGCCCTGCGCTCGAGCAAAGAGCAGCTCGCCGGCGGCGGAACCGCCTCCGGCCCGGTCTCCTTCATGAAGGCGGCCGACGCCTCCGCCGGCGTCATCAAGTCCGGTGGAAAAACCCGCAGGGCCGCAAAGATGCTGGTGCTCAACGCCGACCATCCGGACGTGGAGAAGTTCATCCGATGCAAGTGGGAGGAGGAGCGGAAGGCCTGGACGCTGGCGGACGCGGGCTACGACTCCTCCATTGACGGGGACGCCTACTCCAGCGTCTACTTCCAGAACGCCAACAACTCCGTCCGCGCGACCGACGCCTTCATGCAGGCCGCCCTCGAGGACAAGCCGTGGGAGCTGAAGGCCGTCACCACCCGCGAGACGATGGAGACCGTCCAGGCCCGGACTCTCCTGCGCCTCATCGCCGAGGCGACCTGGCACTGCGGCGATCCCGGCATGCAGTTTGACACCACGATCAACCGCTGGCACACCTGCCCGAACACAGGGCGCATCAACGCCAGCAACCCCTGTAGTGAGTACATGTCGCTGGACAACTCCAGCTGCAATCTCTCGAGCTTGAACCTCATGCGGTTCGTGGACGAGGAGGGGCGGTTCAACGTGGCCGACTTCCGGGCCGCGGTGCGCACGATGATCATCGCCATGGACGTCATCGTGGACAACTCCTCCTACCCCACGCCCAAGATTGAGGAGACCTCCAAGGTGTACCGCCAGCTCGGGCTCGGCTACGCCAACCTGGGGGCGCTCCTCATGTCGCTGGGCATCCCCTACGATTCCGATGAGGGACGGGCGCACGCGGCGACCGTCACGGCGCTTCTCACCGGAGAGGGCTACCGCACCTCCGCCGAGATCGCCGGGGTGAGGGGGCCGTACGCCGGATTTGCCAAGAACCGGGAGCCACAGATCAAGGTCATCCGGATGCACCGGGATGCCCTCGTCAACGTGGACGATCGGCTGGTGCCGGGGGAGATCTTCTCGGCGGCCGCGCACGTGTGGGACGAGGCGCTGCGGCTGGGGACTGCCCAGGGGGTGCGCAACTCCCAGGTGAGTGTATGTGCCCCTACCGGAACGATTGGATTCATGATGGATTGCGACACCACGGGAGTGGAACCGGACATCGCCCTCATCAAGTACAAGAAGCTGGTGGGCGGGGGGCTCATGAAGATCGTCAACCAGACCGTTCCCCAGGCGCTGAAGCGGCTCGGATACGCCGAGGCGCAGATCCAGGCGGTCTGCGAGCACCTGGACCAGCACGAGACGATCGAGGGGGCACCGGGCTTGAGGCCCGAGCACCTGCCGGTCTTTGACTGCGCCTTCAAGCCGATGAAGGGCACGCGCTCCATCCACACCATGGGACACGTCCGGATGATGGGGGCCGTCCAGCCGTTCATCTCAGGCGCCATCTCCAAGACGGTGAATGTCCCCGCCGAGGCGACGGTCGAGGAGATCATGGAGACCTACATCGAGGCCTGGAAGGCCGGTGTCAAGGCGATCGCCATCTACCGCGACGGCTCCAAGCGGGTGCAGCCGCTCTCCACGGGGAAGGCGGAGGAGGCGGGGGCGAAGGGGAAGGCGAAGGAATCGCTCGAGGAACCCCAAGGCGCCATCCGCGCACAGCGCCGCTACCTTCCGGACGAGCGGCACGCCATCACCCACAAGTTCTCGATCGCCGGGCACGACGGCTACGTCACCGTGGGGCTCTACGAGGACGGCAAGCCGGGCGAGATCTTCATCGTCATGTCCAAGGAGGGGACGGTGATCTCCGGCCTGCTGGACGCCTTCGCCACGGCGATCTCGCTGGCGCTTCAGTACGGGGTGCCGCTGGAGGCGCTGGTCAAGAAGTTCAGCCACATGCGCTTCGAGCCGGCGGGCATCACGTCGCATCCGCAGATCCGCTTCGCGCAATCCATCCTGGACTACGTCTTTCGATGGATGGCGCTGAAGTTCCTGCCGGACTCCGCGCAGCCGCAGCCGCCGTCCACGGTGACGGATCTGGCGGCCAAGGAGGCGGACGTGACGCAGCCCAGGCATACGACGGAAGGAACTGTTTCGAGCTTGAACCCGACCCGGCAGGCGTTCCAGGGCCAGGTAGATGCCCCGCCCTGCCCCGACTGCGGCTCGATGATGGTGCGCAGCGGGAACTGCTACAAGTGCTTCAACTGCGGGGGGACGTCGGGCTGCTCCTGAAAGCCGGTTTCTGAAGCCGGCTTACCGCTAAACCGACCCGTCCAGAAGCTGCGCCTGGCGCTGAAGTTCCTGCGACTGTTCCGTGAGGAAGACCGGCTCCGCCGGCCTGTCCTGGGAATCGAGGGGCCCCACGGGGCTTAAGGCAGCCGGCCACCAGCCAAGAAGC
>CAYFHV010000097.1:0-5646 GCA_964343105.1 uncultured Planctomycetia bacterium
TTGCGCATCGCCTCCTTCGAGATCCGGCTGGCGGTCACGTTGGCGACCGCGCCGTTGGCGAAGGTGACACGGGCGTTGGCGATGTCCTCGAAGGGGGTGAGGACCTTCACCCCGACCGCCTCCACCCGCTGGACCGGGCTCTTCACCAGCCACAGGAGCAAATCAAGGTCGTGGATCATGAGGTCCAGGACAACCCCCACCTCCGTGCCGCGGGGTTGAAAGGGGGCAAGCCGGTGGACCTCGATGAAGCGGGGGTCCTGGAGGATGGCGTGCGCCTTGCGCAGGGCGGCGTTGAACCGCTCCACATGGCCGACACTGAGTACCACCCCGCTCTTCTCGGCCTGCTGGATCAGATCATCCGCTTCCTGGAGGGTCTGGCTGATCGGCTTTTCCACCAGGGTGTGGATGCCGCGGGAAAGGAAATCCCGCGCGATCGGGTGATGCGCCTGCGTGGGGACCGCGATGGAGACGGCGTCCACTTGGCCGAGAAGCTCTCGGTAATCGGTCAACGGCTTGCAGCGGTGCTGGCGGGCGATCTGGGCGGCCCGCTCAGGCAGGAGGTCGCACACCGCAACCAATTGTGCTGATGGGAGTTGCGAGTAGACTCGGGCGTGGATGGAGCCCAGGTGGCCGACCCCGACGACGGCGACGCGCACCTTGGAAGAGGGTGAAGGAGTCATTCTTGGGTTTGGTTAGTATAACATGCTAGAATCAACGGTACCAGGTACCGTTCAGGGACGGTACCTGGTACCGCTTTAAGATGAGTTACTACCTCAAGCTCTGGCCGTATCTCAAGCCGCATGCGGGCCTCCTGGGTTGGGCGGCCCTCTGCATGATCCTCACCAGTCTGCTCAAGGGGGTCTCGCTGGGGATGCTGGTGCCGCTCGTGGATTTCATCCTCCTCAACCGGCAGGTAACGGTGCCCGCCTGGGTGCCGGATCTGGCCGCCTCCTGGATGAGCTCCTTCCAGGCGATGAGCCAAACGGCACGGCTGCACGTGCTGGCGGGCGGCGTGGCCGTCCTCTTCCTGCTCAAAAATCTGGTCTTCTTCTTCCAGACTTATCTCATGAACGATGTGGCGCTCCGGTTCCTCCGCGATATCCGGAATGGGCTCTACCAGCAGTATCAGCGCCTCTCCCACGACTTCTTCAGCGGCGAGCGGACCGGCGAGCTTGTCTCCCGGATCACCTACGATGTCTCCGTGATCCAGAACACGATCACCGAGGGGATGAGCGACCTCGTCTACCAGACGGCGCAGGTCGCGGTCTTTGCCTGCATCATCGTGGCGGTGGACTGGCGGCTGGCGCTGGCGGCCTTCCTGCTCCTGCCGGCCATCGGCTACCCGATCGTCCGGATCGGGAAGATGCTCCGGAAGCTCGGCTTCATCGTGCAGGAGCGGATGGCCGACATGAACAGCCGGCTCATCGAGACGCTCCAGGGGATGCGGATCGTCAAGGCCTTCACCGCGGAGCGGCAGGAGCTGGATCGCTTCTCGGCGATCAACCAGCAGTACACCAAGGCGAACCTGAGCACCGTCAAGCGGCGGGAAGCGCTGGCCGGAATCACCGATCTCATCAGCATGGCGGGCGGGCTCATCGTGCTGGAGGTGGGAGGCCGGTCGGTGCTGGCCGGTGAGATCTCCCCGGGCACGGTGGTCCTCTTCCTGGCGGCGCTGCTCTCGCTCTACCAGCCGGTCAAGAAGCTGAGCCGCCTGCACTCCATCAACCAGCAGGCGCTCACCGCCGCCGAGCGGGTGGTGGAGATCCTCGAGACGCCCCCGTCGGTGCAGGACGCGCCGGACGCGGCGGCGCTGCCGGCCTTCCGGGACGAGATCCGGTTCGAGGATCTCTGGTTCCGGTACGGGGGCGCCGAGGAGAGCCGGTTCGTCCTGCGCGGGATTGATCTGGCGGTCCGGGCCGGCGAGGTGGTGGCGGTGGTCGGCCCCAGCGGCTCCGGGAAAACCACGATGATGAGTCTCCTGCTCCGCTTCTACGACCCGACGCGCGGGCGGATCACGCTGGACGGCCGGGACCTGCGGAGGGGAACCCTGCAGTCCTTGAGGAGTCAGATCGGGCTGGTCACGCAGGATCCGTTCCTCTTCCACGAGTCGGTCCGGGCGAACATCTCCTTCGGCCGGCCGGCCGCCTCCCTGCAGGAGGTGATCCGGGCGGCGGGGGCGGCCAACGCGGATGGCTTCATCCGGCGCCTGCCGAAGGGGTACGACACGTCGGTGGGCGATCTGGGATTCAAGCTGTCGGGCGGGGAGCGCCAGAGGATCGCCATCGCGCGGGCGATCCTGAAGGATCCGCCGATCCTGATCCTGGATGAGGCGACCTCCCAGCTCGATTCCGAGTCGGAGCTCCTGGTGCAGGAGGCGCTGGACCGGCTCATGCAGGGGCGCACCGTCTTTGTGATCGCTCACCGCCTCTCCACCATCCGGAAGGCGGGGCGGATCGTCGTGCTGGAGGAGGGCGGGATCGCCGAGATCGGCCGCCACGAGGAGCTGATGGAGGGATCCCCCCTCTACCGGCGCCTGTACGAGTTGCAGGTTGCGCCCTAGGGAACTTCTGGTACAATAACCGTTTACCATGGAGATCGAACCACTGGTCAAAGAGCTGCTCGAGGCCGGCGTCCACTTCGGCCATCAGACCCACCGCTGGAACCCCAAGATGAAGCGCTTCATCTTCGGGGAGAAGAACGGCATCTACGTGGTGGACCTTCAGAAGACCGCAAGCGGTCTGGCGTCCGCCCAGGAGTTCCTGCGGAAGCTGGCCGCCGAGGGCGGGGCTATCCTCTTCGTGGGCACCAAGCGCCAGGCGCAGCCGATCATCCAGCAGGAGGCCACCCGCTGCGGGCAGTTCTACGTGAACTTCCGCTGGCTGGGCGGCCTGCTCACCAACTTCCAGACGATCCGCCGGTCCATTGAGCGGCTGAAGAGCATCCGCGCCTGGCGGGAGGACGGAACGCTGGAGCGGATGACGAAGAAGGAGGCGGCCCGGGCGGAGAAGGAGCTGGCCCGCCTGGAGAGGGTGCTCCTGGGGATTGTCGAGATGAACCGGCTGCCCAAGGCCCTCGTTCTGGTGGACGCCAAGCGGGAGGAGACTGCGATCAAGGAGGCGAGCCGGCTGGGGATCCCCGTGGTGGCGCTCGTGGACACCAACAGCGATCCCGACCCCATTGCCTACGTGATCCCCGGCAACGACGATGCGATCCGCTCGATCCAGCTGGTGATCGGTCATCTGGCGGACGCCGTTCTCGAGGGCCACCGGTCCTATCTGGCCGGCGTCGCGGAGACCAAGGCCAAGGAGGAGGCCGAGGCAAGGGCCCGGGTGGCGGCCGAGGAGGCCGCGGCCCGTGCGGCGGCCGGTGAGGAGCCGGAAGCCGGCCCACCCCAGCCGGAGGCGCCTGCGACGACGGTCACAACCTTCGAAGAAGTCGAGGGGATCGTCCCGGAGGGAGCCCTGAGGACCAAGCTGAAGGAGGCGGAGCAGACGCCGAGCAAGGAGAAGAAGGTCTCCCCTCGCCCGAAGGCGAAGAAGGTGCCGAAGGAGACACCGGAGAAGGAGGGGCCCCCCGCGAATGCCTGAGCGGGGAGGCAATCTGACGGAACAGATCCGGGCGCTTCGGGAACAAACCGGCGCTGGCGTCATGGAATGCAAGAAGGCGCTGAAGGAAGCCGGCGGTCGGATGGAGGAGGCGGTTCGGCTGCTCCGCGCCCGCGGGGCCGCCATCGCCACGGAGAAGGCGGGCCGCAAGGCCTGCCAGGGCCTCATCGGCAGCTACGTTCATGGGGGGCGGATCGGCGTGCTGGTGGAGGTGAACTGCGAGACCGACTTTGTCGCCCGCACCGACGCCTTCAAGCAGCTCGTCCTCGACCTGTGCCTGCAGGTTGCCTCCATGAACCCGGCGTACGTCTCCCGGGAGGAGGTGCCCCCTGAGGAGATCGGCCGCGAGCTGGAGCAGCTCCACGATGAGATCCAGGGGGTGGAGGACGAATCCGCGCAGCCGATCCAGCAGGCCCACATGGAGCAGTTCTACAAGGAGCGCGTCCTCCTCGATCAGACCTTCGTCAAGGACCCCACCAGGACGGTCCGCGACCTCATCCACGAGGTGGTCGCGAGCACCCGGGAAAAGATCGCTGTCCGGCGCTTCGTCCGCATGACCCTCGGGGAAGCCGCCGAGGCCTGCCAGCCGGGTTCGTGAGATGGGCCGAAAAGCCAGGGCCGCCCGCAAAACCGGCGCCCGCCCTGTCTACCGCCGGATCATCCTGAAGCTCGGCGGCGAATCCCTCCAGTCCCCGTCCAAAGGGTACGGCATCGATCCCGACGTCACCCGGCGCGTCGCCTCCCAGATCCAGGAGATCCAGAAGCTGGGCGTCCAGGTGGGGGTGGTGATCGGCGGCGGCAACATCTTCCGCGGCACGGGGGTCACCGCGCGCTCCCAGGAGATCGACCGGACCACCGCCGACTACATGGGGATGCTCGCCACCGTGATCAACTCCCTGGCCCTGCAGGACGCCCTGGAGAAGCAGGGCTGCTTCACCCGGGTGCAGACCGCGATCCAGATGGAGGAGCTGGCCGAGCCGTACATCCGGCGCCGCGCGATCCGCCATCTGGAGAAGGGCAGGGTGGTGATCTTCGCGGCCGGGACCGGCAATCCCTACTTCTCCACCGACACGGCCGCCGCCCTGCGCGGCATGGAGATCGACGCGGAGGCGATCCTCAAGGGCACGAAGGTGGACGGCGTCTACAGCGCCGACCCGCAGCGCGACCGCAAGGCCAAGAAGTTCCCCAGCCTGCGCCACATCGATCTCCTCAACAAGGGGCTCAAGGTGATGGACGCCACGGCGGTCACCCTGTGCATGGATCACAAGCTGCCGATCGTGATCTTCAACTTGAACCGCCCGGGAAACATCAAGCGGGTCGTGCTGGGTCAGAAGATCGGAACCGTCATCCGCTAGCCGGAGGGGCAAGCCGTCATGAATCCCGAGACAAAATCATCCTCGCCGAACGTTCAGGGGGTCCTGCGCGATGCCGAGGGCAAGATGCTGAAGTCCGCCGAGGCGGTGACCCGCGAGTTCTCCACGATCCGCACCGGCCGGGCCAGCCCCGCCCTCGTCGAGGGGGTGCGGGTGGAGTACTACGGCACGCCGACCCCCCTGAAGCAGCTCGCCGCGATCCACGCCTCGGACCCCAAGCTCCTCAGCATCCAGCCGTGGGACGTCAAGCTCCTGCCGGAGATCGAGAAGGCGCTCCTCAAGGCCGACCTGGGGCTTTCCCCGCAGAACGACGGCAAGCTCATCCGCGTCCCGATCCCCCCGCTCTCCACGGAGCGCCGGGAGGAGCTGACAAAGGTGGCGCACAAGATGGCGGAGGAGGGCCGGGTTTCCATCCGGACGGTCCGGCATGCCGCCAAGGAGGCGATCGAGAAGCTGATGAAGGACAAGGCGATCAACGAGGATGAGAAGTTCCGCTCGCTCGACGACCTCCAGAAGCTCACCGACCGCTACCACAAGAAGGTCGACGACCTGCTCGCCGCCAAAGAGTCCGACCTCACGACCGTCTAACCCGCCGGGCCGCCGGCCAAGTTGAAGTGGGCCGACAGAGATTGCGAACTCGTCGCTTCAGGCCGCTTCTTCTTGCTCGC
>CAYFHV010000097.1:5656-5836 GCA_964343105.1 uncultured Planctomycetia bacterium
GAGGGCGGGCCCCTCCACACCTCCCTGAGTTCTCATCTCTGTCGGTAGGTAGCCGGTGAAGGTCGGAGTGGGCCGACGGGGACTCGAACCCCGCCCGGCGGATTAAAAGTCCGCTGCTCTACCTGATGAGCTATCGGCCCTGAGGTTTCTATGCCCACCTTCAGGTGGGCCATTCAGGTG
>CAYFHV010000098.1:0-5793 GCA_964343105.1 uncultured Planctomycetia bacterium
ACCCTGAACGATCCGGTGATTCTTCAGGCCCTTCTTCAAGCCGGACCGCATCTCGTTGCCCCAAATCTGGAGGAGTTCTCCGCGCTGGCGAGACGGCCGGTGGCCCGGACGCCGGCGGAGATCGTGCGGGCGGCGAGGGAACTGCTGGCAAAGTCCGATCTGCAGATGATCCTGATCTCGCTGGCCGGAGAAGGGGCTCTGCTGGTGGACCAAGCCCGCGTCGCCTATGCCAACGTGGAGCCAGAGGTTGCCGTGCTGGGGCCCGGCGGAGCTGGCGATGTGGGGCTGGCAAATCTGCTGCATCTTTACACACAGGCGGAGAAGATCTGGGGATCCTTTTCGGAGCTGACGGACGAGGATTTCGTAGCCCTCCTTCGGGCGTATGTGGCGGGTGGAGCGGCGGCGGTTCAGATGCCCGGAGACGAAACTCCCACCAGGGCGCTGGTTGGCGAGATGGAGCGGGGGGTCCATACCAAACTGTTCAAGAACCCTTCGCAGGAGCAGCTCTCGCGGTTCGGAGGTTTCGAGCAGCTGCGCGCGAGGGCCGATGCCCCCTACCGGGATCAGGTGTGGGTTCCCCGCCTGGAACGGTTCTTTTACTCGCACCCGGCCGTCCCCTCCGCCGACAATGCCGGATCGGACCTCTATCTGAACTTCATCCTTTCTCGCCCGGAGCGCTTCAGGGGCAAGGAGGTGCTGGATCCCGTGACGGGCTCGGGAGTGTTGGCGGCGGCGCTGGCACTGGCGGGGGCCGGCCGGGTCGTGGCGACGGACATTTCGCCGGAGACGGCTCGACTGGCGGAGGCGAACCTCAACGGGATCCCGGAGATCAGAGGCCGGGTGACCGTGGGGGTGAGCGACGCCTACGACAACCTGCCGAACATCACGGACGTCCGCCAATTCGATGTGGTGGTTGCCAACAGCCCGACCGGCAGGTGGAATCCCGTGCCGGGACAAAGCCGGACTCATGAGGCCAGCGCGGGAGAAGGGTTTGAGGTGCCGAGGAAGCTGCTGGATGGACTGAGTCGCTGGACAAAGGCCAGCGGCGAGGGGGCCTACATGACGACGCGCGGGGTTCCGGAGGAGGATCCTCCTCGCCGATTGACAGCACAGTATCTCGGCAGACTTCTTGCGCCGGGATGGGCCGTCGAGCCGACCGGTTATGAAGCCATGGGCCGGTCGGAAAAGGTTCCCTTGATGATCCAGCATGTTCATCGCATCGAGACCGCCGGGATGGAGGAGACTTGGCCGTCGGTCCTGGTCGTGCGGCCGGTGCTGCGATTCCCCACGCTCGCGCCGGATCCCCAAGTTGAGCCCCTGCTGACGTTGCCCTTTTCGAGGGAGGTGTACCGCGCGGCACTGGACTGGCTGGGTCGCCATGAGTATCGGATGCCGCGGTCGGCGCAGTTGTTCGATCATCTGCTGGGAAGCAACCACAGCAAGACGCCTTCCGGCAAGATGCGGATGGACAGGACGCAGCTCGTCGTACCGTTCCAGCAGGTGGAGAGGCAGACCCAGGGCAGTCGGCTGCCGATCTTCGAGCTGCCACCCGAGGTCCGGTCTTCCGTCGTCGACTTTCTGGGAATCTATCTGCTCACCCTCCAACTGCCACCCGAGAGGGCCCAGGAGCTTCCGATCCCTGCGCGATGGAGTCTGCGGCGGTTTCACGTGACGGCTCACCGCGCGAGGAATCAGTTGCCCCACCTTCAGGACGATCCGCGCTGGGGAGCGTTCCTCGACCGGATTGGCCAAATCCCCCGATCGACCCGGCGGATTCTGGCCGGAGAACCGGCCATCGTCGTACAGGCGGATGAGATTTCAGCGGAGGGGCGGGGTGCGGTGGAGCAGATGGCCGGGAACCTTCCGGCCGACGCGACGGATGATCTGAGGACGTTCCTGGCAAGCTACATGGACCGGAGGCTGCGCCTGGAGCGGGACCGCCTTCAGGAAGCGGAGATCCCGATCCCTCCCGGCTGGGACCTGGGGAGGGCGGCGCGGGTCGTGGAGAGATGGAGGCCGGCCCTGGAGCGGATTGCCGCGAGCGATGAGGTCCTTCGGTTGACCTTGCGGCAGATGGACCGGCTGGTCGGATCCCAGCCGGAGCCGTCGCTCAGCGACACGCAGCGAAAGACCGTTCGGGCCTATCTGCGCCTCATCACCCATACCTCGCGTGGAATTCAGCTTCCGACACCAGAGCAGATCGCCGAGGAGCGCGGGGATGTTAACCCCACCACGGCCGCCTCCCACCTCAGGGAGATCCGCGGCCAGTTTCAGGGGCGCGCTCGGGCGGAGGTTTACCTTCCGGTGGCAAGCCGGAGGGAGTTCTCGCGGATGCTGGAAGAATCGGTGCAGGCCTACAACCGGGATCACCGGCCGGAGGTGAGGATCACGGTTTCCCCTGGTCAGCTTTACCAGATTTACGTTGTTTTCCAGAGACTCTCTGGCGCGGAGCGGCGCAGGCCGGTCTCCTTGGCAGATCTGGGTCGGGAGGCGGGCAAGATCTCCCCCCAGGAGGCACGCGTCCGGTTGGAGGCGCTGGACCGCCTATTCCGCTACCTCGGCATCCGGCTGACCGAGACGTGGGATTCCAACTCCCAGACGGTTCGGCTGGCAGAGCCGCCCGGCCCGGAGCCCCCTCCTCCACCGTCAGCGGAGGAGATCGTCTCCAGGAGGCTGCAGGAAATTCTCCGGGGAGAGAGGCTGGACAGCGCGGCCGACTGGCCGGTGTTGCTGGATCTTGCCCGAGAGCAGCTTGTCCAAGAGGGCCTGCTGGGCGAGACGGCCTCGCTGCCGGAAGCAACCGTGCAGGCGCTTTACCAGCAGATCGTCAATCCCGGGGGCTCATCGGCCGGGATGGAGGAAACCGGCCAGGTGGAGTGGAGACAGCCGCTGCCGGCGGCAGAGGCGTATGAGCGTATCCACGCATTCTTGGAAGCAATCGGGCGCGGCAAGAAGGAGGGGTATCAGCGAGGGGCGATCGTGGATCTGCGGAATCTTCCGCCGGGGAAGCGGGTTCTTTTCGTGGGCGATATGCACGGATACGGCGGGGTCCTAGAACGGGTCCTCCACCGGGAGGATCTGGAGGATGAGAACACCCTCCTCATCCTGTCGGGCGACGCGGTCCACCGAGAAGATCCGAAGGACTGGGGAGAGATGGACACCTCCGTGGGACTCATGCAGCGGATCATGGAGCTGAAGATTCGCTCTCCCGGCCGCGTCTATTACGTCCTGGGCAACCACGACAAGCCAAGCCTGTCCATTCGGCGAGGAGGCGGCCGAGGATCCTTTGCCATAGGAGAGGCCTATTTCCGCCGGATGGAGGAGCTCTATCCGAGACGCAGCGACCAGGAGAAGAGCTACGCCGACCTCTACCGGGAATTCCTGCAGGGGAGCCCCATCCTGGTCATCGGAGAGGGATGGCTGTTTGTCCACCAGGGACCGATTCTGGGCGCCACCCTGCAGGAGGTGGAAAAGGCCGACGTGGCGAGCTTGGTCAGCGATCCGGCCAAAATGGATCCCATCGTCAAGCAGGCGGTGGATGGGAACGATTACAACGGCGGTAGTGTGCTGGAATTCCTTCGAAACATGGGGCTGCCCGAAGGGGCCAGGATCATTACCTCCCACTTCCATCGGCCGACAGACTGGTGGCACAAGAGGCTCCTGGTCGGGATCGGAGTTCCAGAGGTTGCGGATACGGTCCACAACATCTACGCCGGCTATCGATCCACCATCGGCCGGTGGGGATACGCCCGATACCGGGATGGCGCGTTGGAGATCGTCAAATTCCTGGGCGAAGAATCGCTGGATGTTGAACGCTACCCCACCCCCCGCGCCGGGATGGAGCAACCGGAGGAACCGATGCTGCCGCCCCGGGAGATCGACTACGATTCGGAATGGAACCTCAACCGACGGTACAGGGCATTGGACCGGTGGTACGGAGGCGCCCTGAACCAGACCATTCAAGAGCTGCTCCCTCAAGAGGGGGAGCCTCCTCTTCCGGTGCTTTTTGTCGGGGTCGGGCGGGGCAACGAGGCACTGGGGGCGAAGAGGAGATTCGGGGACCGAATCGATGTCTGGGCGATCAACAAGAAGAAAGGAGAGCTCTACGACACGGAGCATTTCCTGAAGGAGGCACCGATCGCCAGCGATGAGGATCGCGAGAGGGAGCTTGGCCTCTTCCGATCGGTCCAGAGGAACCTGCGGATCGTCGATCTGGAGGATGAAACTACCTCCCTGGATCAGCTCTTCAGCGGGCAGAAATTTACTGTGGTGGTATTCGGCAACTCGGTCAGCTTCTATATGCAAGACAAGGTCAGGGTGTTCAATCGGGTCCTGCGTGAGCTGGTCCGTCCCAACGGCCATCTCTTTGTCTCCACCAGCAACATCGCTGTGGACGGCTTCTCCTCGGACAGATTCTTCAGGGACCTTTCCAGAGACAACCGGGGGGTGGTGGAGGAGGTTGGGACCCACCGGCTGCGCTTGAGAAACGATGGAAACTTCCAGATTCCGCTCAGCTTCCATCAGGCTGAATGGATACAAGGAGGGGGCTCTCGATCTGACTACGATTCCATGCCGGGGGCCGGGATGGAGGAGCATCTGGCCGCCTCGGAGGCGATTTTACAGAGCATCAATCAACATGGAATTCTGGCCCCCGCGGAAATGCAGCAGCGCGGCATCAACGTTCACGGTTCCTTCGATTACGTGAATCCAGGAATGCGGATCACGGAGGCGGCGGGCGTCAACCTGGTCAGAGCCGGAGGGGCCGATTGGAACCAGCAAACGGCATGGCAGGTGGTCCAGTCGGAGGCCAGCGGCGTACAGACCGTTCTTCTGGAGAGGCGAAGCGATTGGGAACGGGGCATGCCCCATCTACCACAGCGCGATTTGGCCGAAGTTTTGGCCCAACGGGCTCAATTCGGCGCGGTCTGCCTGATTGACGCGGCTAAGGTTCATGAGAGAGACCACGAGTTGTTCGGCATATTTCGGTTCGAGGCGGGGAAGATGATCGAGCTGAGGGCGCGGCGTCCCATTCCCATGGAGGCGGTGGATCGGGTGCTGGTGTCGGATGCGGTCGCGGAGATTTCCCGCAAGGTATTCCCGGACGAAAAGATCATCGTGGTTCCGAACCGGAACATGGAGGTCAAAGCGGTCCGGACCAATCCAAAAGGCGGGGTTGCGCTCACACGAAAGGCGCAGGTCGAAGCGCCCGATTTTGAGCGCGGGATGGAAGATTACCTGAACAGTCTTCAGCCCGGGCGGCGCGTTGCTGTGCACGCTGTTCGGCTTATGGCTCCGTCGGATTTGACCCAAACGCTCGAACGGACCGACGCCGAGTCGGTTGCATTGGCAAAGCTGTGGGCCAAGGCCAAAGAGGCGGCCCCCGAAATGAAATGGGTGATCTTAGGCCCCAGCATCGCGGAGCGTTTCGATCTGCTGGAATACCTGGGCTTCTTGGAACAGGAGCGCATCCTAATCGACCGAAATCCAATTGAAACCATTGGGCGGCTGGACGTGCTGGGGGCGGATGTCGCCTACTATTATGGAACGGAAAAAGAGGCCGCTCAAATCAAAGACTTGGTCGAGAGCCCAAACCCGCTCGGCTCAGCAGCCATCATCCCGCATCTTCCGGAAGGAGCCACGTTTGCGGATCATTTGAGGCAGATCCTGGTTTTGCTCAATGTGCCCACCGACGTGATCGCCGCAGGCCTGGAAGAATTCACGTCCGGGCAAGAAGCCATGGACGTTGCTGCTTAAGCTTGCTACGTTGGAAGCATGGCGGCCGGCACACTCTAC
>CAYFHV010000099.1:0-5773 GCA_964343105.1 uncultured Planctomycetia bacterium
CTCCGATCTTAAGCCCCATCCCCACCCCCTTCTCCACCGCCTCGCGGATCACCCCCTCTTCCGAGCCCCAACCGATCACCGCGACCTCCGGATGCTCCGCCCCGTAGGTCCGGGTAACCCACGGCATCTTCAGGATTCCTTCCAGCTTCTTGGCCCGCTTGGCCATCATCTTGTTGTGGTTCTCCGGCTCGTAGTTGAGCTGGCCCGTCTCGGTGTGCTCGATCCCCGTCGCTGCGTAGAATCCCTCCGGCATCCCGGGCACCGTCATCGGGGAGACGCCGTCGGGGGTCATCTTGAACCGCTGGTAGCTCGCCAGCTCATCTGCGGTCGGCTTGCGCCGTTCCTGGACCTCGATGGCGGAGGTGTCCGGCTTGGTGAGCGAGGCCTCCCGCTGGGCCAGCGCCTGGTCGCTCAGGACGATGACCGGTGTCTGGAGCGTCTCGGCGATGTTGAACGCCCGGATCATGCCGTAGAAGCAGTCCTCCACGCTGGAGAGCCCCATCACCACCCGGGGCGCCTCCCCGTGCCCCGCATGGATCGCCATCATGAGGTCCGCCTGCTCCGCCTTCGTCGGCATCCCGGTGGAGGGCCCAGCCCGCTGGGCGTCCACGATGACCACCGGAAGCTCCGCCATGACCGCCAGCCCCAGCATCTCCACCATGAGGGAGAAACCGGGCCCGGACGTAGCGGTCATCGCCTTCTTCCCGGCGAAGGAAGCCCCGCAGACAACGCCCAGCGCGGCGATCTCATCCTCCGTCTGGATCACCACGCCCCCCACCTTGGGAAGCTCCTTGGCCAGGAACTCCAGGATGGAGCTGGCCGGCGTGATCGGGTATCCGGCGTACACCTTCAGCCCCGATGCGATCGCCCCCAGGCAGAGGGCCTCGTTGCCGGAGAGAACCAGCCGGGGCTGGCGACCGGAGGGGCTCACGCGAAACGAATCGCTCTTCTTGAGATTCTCCCGGACGTACTTGGCGCCGGCCCCCAGCGCCTGGAGGTTCTTCTCGACGACCGCCTCCCCTTTCCTCCTGAACTTCTCGCGGATCAGCTCCTTGAACTTCTCCTGAGGGACGCCGAACAGCTCGCTTAAACTCCCCAGGGCCACCATGTTCTTGGTCAGCCGGAGCCCGACCTCCTCCATGGCGATCTTGTTGAAGGGGACCGGGTACTTGACGGTTCGGTTGTCTTCTTCCGGCAGGAAATCGGTGTTGTCGAAGAGGAGCACCCCGCCGTCCTTCAACTCCTTGTAGTGACGGTCGTATGCCTCCTTGTTGAAGGCAAGAAGGACATCGACCCCGTCCCCGCGCGACAAAAGGACGTTGCTGTCGGCCACCCGGACCTGGATCATGGCGTGCCCGCCCTTGATCTCTGCCGGGTAGCTCCGGAAGGTGTAGATCTCCAGCCCGCTGCGGGCGCAGCCGGTCGTGAAAAGATCGCCGGTGGAGATCACCCCTTCCCCACCCTCTCCTCCGAATCGGAACACAATGTCGCTCATGGGGTTAAGGCCATTCCTTATCTAAGTATACCACTTTCAGCTGAGGTCGTTGGCCAGCGCCAGAACCGGGTCAAGATCGGCGCCAGACACTGGGTGGTACCAGGCACCGAACCGGTCGTCCGCGCCATGGACGGAGAGGGCTGCCGACCGCTCGGAGATCTCCAGCATCCGGCGAATGCAGACCAGCGCCCGGCGGGAGGTCTCCGGCTGAACCGTCACCGGGTACTGCAGCGTCACCAGGGACCGCAGGACCTTCTCCAGGGTGTTGCGCTGCATGTGGTGGCAGCTGGCCTGCTCGCTGGCCGGGATGAAGAGCTTGTCCGGGTTCTCCTTGCGCATCCGGTAGAGGATGCCGTTCTCCGTGGCCACGATGAACGCCTTGGCACTGGAGCTGCGGACGTACTGGACCATCCCATCGGTGGAGAGGATCCGGTCCGCCAGGTCCATCTGCTTGGTGAGGCACCCGCACTCCGGGTGCATGAGAAACTCCGCCTCGGGGTGGCGCTCCCGAAGCTCGTCCACCCCCTCCGGCGTGATCGCCGCGTGGGCCGGGCAGTACCCCTTCCACAGATGGATCGGCCGGCCGGTCCGGGCCTTCAGATAGGAACCCAGGTAATAGTCCGGCACGAAGAGGATCTCCTTCTCCGGGGGAATCGCACGGATCACCTCCTCGCCGTTGGAGGAGGTGCAGCAGTAGTCGCACTCCGCCTTCACCGCGGCGGAGGTGTTGATGTAGCAGAGGGCCACCCCGTCCGGGTGATCCTGTTTCCACTGACGGATCTGGGAGGGAAGCACCATGTCCGCCAGGGAGCAGCCGGCGGCGAGGTCCGGGACGATCACCCTCTTGTCCGGGCAGAGCATGGCGGCCGTCTCCGCCATGAAATGGACCCCGCAAAAAACGATGAGGGGCGCCTCGGTCCGGGTCGCGTATTGCGCCAGCTTCAGGGAATCCCCGACGAAGTCGGCCACCTCCTGGATGGGACCCTCCTGGTAGTTGTGGGCGAGGATCACCGCCTGTCGGAGGGTTTTAAGCTCCCGGACCGACTCCATCAGCCGGGAGCGGGGAGAGATCTCCTCTTGCCTCATTTCTTCGGGGGGGCCGCCGAGGGGGCCTGTGGCGAGGTGACGCCGGAGATCTGCGAGATGTGCATGGAGCAGAACTTCGGCCCGCACATGGAGCAGAAGGCGGCGGACTTGTAGCCGTCCTGCGGAAGCGTCTGGTCGTGGTACTCCCTCGCCCGCTCGGGGTCCAGGCTCAGGGCAAACTGCTCCTGCCAGTCAAAGCGGAACCGGGCGCGGGAGAGGGCGTCGTCCCGATCGCGCGCCCCGGGCCGGTGCCGGGCGACGTCCGCCGCGTGCGCGGCGATCTTGTAGGCGATGATCCCCTCCCGGACATCCTCGGCGTTCGGCAATCCTAAGTGCTCCTTCGGCGTCACGTAGCAGAGCAGAGACGCCCCATGCCAGCCCACGATGGCTGCGCCGATGGCGGAGGTGATGTGGTCGTAGCCGGGGGCCACGTCGGTGACGAGGGGGCCAAGCGTGTAGAAGGGGGCCCCGTGGCAGAGTTCCTGCTGCTTGCGGACGTTCATCTCCAGCTGGTCCATCGGGATGTGCCCCGGCCCCTCGATCATCACCTGCACGTCGTGCTCCCACGCCTTGAGGGTGAGCTCCCCGAGGGTCTTGAGCTCCGCAAACTGCGCCGCGTCGGAGGCGTCCGCCAGGCATCCCGGCCGCAGGCCGTCTCCGAGACTGAAAGAGACGTCGTACCGCTTGAAGATCTCGCACAGCCGGTCGAATCCGGCGTACAGGGGGTTCTCCTGGTTGTACGCGAGCATCCACTGCGCCATGAGGGACCCGCCCCGGCTGACGATGCCGGTCACCCGGTGCTGGACGAGCGGCAGATGCTCCCGCAGGACCCCCGCATGGATCGTCATGTAATCCACACCCTGCTCCGCCTGCTCCTCGATCACCTCGAAGATCGTCTCCGCAGTGAGCTCCTCGATCCGGCGGACCCGCTGGACCGCCTCGTAGATCGGAACGGTCCCGATGGGCAGCGGGCTGGCCCTGAGGATCGCCTCGCGGATCCGGCGGATCTCCCCGCCCGTGGAAAGATCCATGGCCGTGTCCGCCCCGTGGCGGATGCAGATCCGGATCTTCTCCAGCTCCTGGTCGATGTTCGACGCCACGGCGGAGTTGCCGATGTTGGCGTTCACCTTGCAGCGCACCGCCAGCCCGATCCCGGTCGGGCGGACCTCCGGGTGGTTCACGTTGGCCGGGATGATGAGCCGCCCCGCCGCGACCTCCTGGCGGATGAGCTCTGGAGCCACCCCCTCCTGCTCGGCGACGCTGCGCATGGCCGGTGTCACCACCCCCTCGCGGGCGAGGTGCATCTGGGTGACGTTCCGCGGCTCAGGCATCCTTCCCCCTCAAGAGCGACAGGAACTCCGTACGGGTCTTCGGGTCGCTCCGGAAGATCCCCAGCATGGAGCTCGTGACCATCTTGGTGTTCTGCTTCTGCACCCCGCGGATCACCGTGCAGAGGTGCTGGGCCTCCATGACCACCCCCACCCCCTTCGGCTGAAGGCGGCTCTTGATCGCCTCGGCGATCTGGCAGGTGAGCCGCTCCTGCACCTGCAGACGGCGCGACAGGATGTCCACCAGGCGCGGGATCTTGGAGAGGCCCAGGATCTTCCCATCGGGGATGTACGCCACGTGGCAGCGCCCGAAGAAGGGCAGCATATGATGCTCGCAATTGGCCACCAACACCCCATTCGCAAGATAGGAATGATGAGGACGGCACTCAAAATTATAGAGTGTGTAGCTCTTTAGGGTCGCCTTCTCCTTCTGAATGGCCTTCACCTGCAAAAGCTCTGTCTGAATCCTCCCCAGATGTGTCTGCAGGAGGCTCTCGCGAGGAACCTCTTTAAAACCTGGATACCAACGCCAACTTGTTTTCCGAGGCTCAAACCATCTGCGAGAGACGAAGACCGTCGCTGTTCCGTGCCCATCTTCCGTCCCGATCGAGGTGTTTAGCACTTCACTTAGTCGCTGCAGGAAGGGGCGGTTTGCACTCCGGATGACATGACCGTACACGCGATGGTACCTGCGCGCACCGCCGTTGGACTCATGACCATCGCCCTCGATATAGCCGTCGAGAAATCCTTGCATGGTCTCACGGTTGTGCAACACCAACTCAGGAAACTCAAACTTCTTCGAATGCGTATCCCCTCCCAGCATCTCCTTGAAAAGATCGGCCAAAAAAGAACTGCACACTCGGACACGATATTGGTCGATCTCGCGATGCAGGAATCCGCTGGGCTTCCGGATGGCCTGAATTTCAGGGAAAATACCGAACGCCTCCCCCAGATGGCGGGCAAATCGCTCTGTAAATGCCCTCTCGTTCACTTCCAGTCGCACGCGCCGATCTCCATCTAAACTCCCATCACTGGCAAATGTCCCCAGGGTGTAGCCTAGCGAATAACCGAGTTTTGGCTGATATCTTGGCCGACAAAGTTTCTTTGTCCGAGTCGCCAACACCGTGTTACCTCTGCGAATCGCCCGTGCTTCCGTAAACCCTCTTTCCAAAGTAAAAACGGGATGCTCGCCGGAAACCAATAATTCTCTGTTGTTGGAAAGGAGAATTCGGAACCGTTCGCGGTGTTTGCTCTCCGAGGTAGCTACCACTTCGGTGGTCACTAAGTGGCGAGAAGCGGGATTGATGGTAAGGAGTTTCATCCCTGGCCGCACATCTTGAGCAAAAACTGCTCCTTCTTCACCTGCAATGAGGGTTTTCCCGTGCACACACAAACTCGCGAAGTCGATGTCCTTGACGAGCACCATCTCGTCGTACTGCTCCACGAAGCGGGCCTGCGCGAAGAGCCGCTCCAGATCCTCCCGGTAGCCCTGGGTGAGGAACCGCAAGGCCCGCTCCACCCGCTCCGGGGTGCGCTGCAATCCCTCCCGCTCGGGGTCCTCCCCCAGCCGGTGGAGCAGATCCCGGATGAGATCGGCGATCCCCGGTCTCGACTCCTGCTTGACCAGAGTTTCCAGATCCATCACGCCTTCCCCTTCCACCGGCGCGCAAGCTCCACGAGAAGCCGCACCCCCGCCCCGGTGGCCCCCTTGCGCCGGTATCCCTTGTCCGCATCGGTCCAGGCCACCCCGGCGATGTCCAGGTGGACCCACGGCACCTCCCCCACAAACTCCTTCAGGAACGCCGCCCCCGTGATCGTGCCGGCCTTGCCGTCGCCGACGTTCTTCACGTCAGCCACATCGGAT
>CAYFHV010000100.1:0-3769 GCA_964343105.1 uncultured Planctomycetia bacterium
GGTTCCCTCTGGTTCCACCCTCCTTAAAGAGGCGAGGGGCGGCCCCCCTCGCCAACACCCCTGGCGGCTAGGCATTGCTCTGCCAGGCTGAGCTACGCCGCCGTCGCGAGCTAACCCTCACCAGAAAGTTCGAGACTGACACGCGAAAAACCGCAGGCCTGCACCGAGGCCACCAGCGCCTGCCGGAGCGCCGGATCGGAAAGCAGCCGTTCACCATCCTTTTCCGACGGAAACCTCAGGATCACCGCATCGCCGGCCAGCTCGAGCTGCGCATCCTCCAGCCCCAAAGCGGCCAGCCGCTCCCGCAAGGCCGGCTCCTGCGAGGTCGCCTTCATCCCGGCCTTCGGATCCGCCCGCCGCCGAGCACGGTATCCCCGTCGTAGAAGACCGCGGCCTGGCCCGGGCTGATCCCGCCCTCCACCGGTTCGAGGAACTCGACGCACACCCGCTCCCCCGCAGGAACCAGGCGGGCGTTCACCTTCTCGCTGCGATACCGGACCTTGACCTGCGCATCCATGGGACCGCTCAGCCCGGAAACCGAGCACCAGGCGAGATCCTCCACCTCGCAGGATCGGGCGGTCAGCTCCTCCCGTCCGCCCACCACCACCCGGTTGGCGGCAGGGTCCACCCGGAGGACATAGAGCGGGGTCGGATGCGACAGCCCCAGCCCCTTGCGCTGGCCCACGGTGTAGGAGGCGATCCCCTGGTGAACCCCGAGCGCGTGCCCGCGGGTGTCCACGATCTCTCCCGGCCGGAAGGCTTCAGGCGCCCGGGCCCTTAAGAACGCCTGCGTGTCGCCGTTGTGAATGAAGCAGAGCTCCATCGACTCCGGTTTGTCGGCTACCTCAAGCTGGGCCGCCCGCGCGACGTCCCGGACCTCGCGCTTCGTCAGCTCCCCCATCGGGAAAAGCATCCGCGAGAGCTGCTTCTGTTCCAGCTGAAAGAGAACGTAAGACTGGTCCTTGTCGGCATCCACCGCTTCCCGGAGGGCATACCGCCCGCGCTGCTCGTCCCAGGACGCCCGGGCATAATGCCCCGTGGCCAGCCAGCGGGCCCCCAGCGCATCGGCCCGCCTGAGGAGGATGCCGGTCTTGATCTTCCGGTTGCAGACCACGCAGGGGTTGGGGGTGATCCCCTGCGCGTACCCCTCCACGAAGGGTTCGATGATGCTCGCCCGGAAGGCCTCGGCCGCCTCCACGACATAGAAGGGGATCCCCAGCCGATCGGCGACCTTGCGCGCATCCTCGATGTCCCGGGCCGAGCAGCAGGTCTGCCCCTTCGGGATCGTGTCGCACAGCTCCTTGGGCCAGGTCTTGAGCGTCATGCCGACGACGCGGTAGCCCCGTTGGCACAGGAGGTGGGCAGCCACTGAAGAGTCCACCCCGCCGCTCATCGCCACCACCACCATCTCCACTAACGCTTCCTCCGCAGTGAAAAAGATTCTGTCTTCGACGGAAAGGAACCATCCTCAACCGTCTGCCGAAACCGCTGGATCGCCTGTGTGATCACCGTGTCGGCCCGCGCGAAAACACGCGCAAAGCGGGGATGGAAGGGGCCGCTCAAGCCCAACAGGTCGTGCGTCACCAGGACCTGCCCGTCGCAGCCCGGGCCGGCGCCGATCCCGATCGTGGGGATCTTCAGCCGCCGCGTGATCCGGGTGGCCAGCTCCGCCGGGACACACTCCAGAACCACACCGAAGCAGCCGGCCCGCTCGAGGCGGACGGCCGCCTGGAAGATCCTGGCGGCGTCCCTCGGATCCTTCCCGCGCAGCCGAAAGCCGCCCGTTCGGCCGGCCGTCTGCGGGGTCAACCCCAGGTGCCCCAGCACCGGGATCCCCGCCTGGATGAGGCACTCCACCGCCTCCAGGGACTCCACCGAGCCCTGCCCGCCCTCCACCTTGACGGCATCGCAGCCGGCCTCCTGGAGAAACCGTCCGGCGTTGCGGATCGTCTCCCCGGGCGAGACATTGAACGACATGAAGGGCATATCCCCCACCAGCAACGCGCGCGAGACCCCGCGCCGGACCGCCCTGGCGTGATGGATCATCTCCTCCATCGTCACCGGCACCGTCGTGGAATACCCTAGCGCCACCATCCCCAGGGAATCGCCGACCAAGATCACGTCCACCCCGGCCTGATCCAGAAGGCGGGCCAGCGGCAGGTCGTACGCCGTCAGCATGGTGATCTTCTGCCTGCGTCTCTTCTTCTCCAGGAGGTCCGGGAGGGTAACCCTTGGGCTATCCTTCATGGAAGCTGTAGCTTGAACGCCTCGATCGTGTTGCGCATGAGGGTGGCCACCACCACCGGGCCGACCCCGCCGGGCACCGGGGTGATGAAGTCAGCCCGCTTGGCCGCCTCGTCAAACTCCACGTCCCCCTTGAGCTCGCCGTTGACGAGACTGGTCCCCACGTCAATCACAATCGCCCCCGGCCGGATCCACGATCCCTTGATGAGGTGCGCCTTGCCCACCGCGACGACGAGGATCTCCGCCCTGCGGACATGCTCGATGAGGCGCCCGCGGTCGGAGGTGGCGACATGGCAGATGGTGGTGGTGCAGAAGCGGTCCAGGAGAAGCAGGCTCACCGGCTTTCCGATGAGCTCGCTGTGGCCGACAATCACCGCCTCTTTCCCGTAGAGGTCCGCGCCGGTGGCGTTGATGAGCTCCATGATCGCCAGCGACGTGCAGGTCCCGATCCGGGACCAGCCGAACACCGCCTGCCCGATGTGCTGCGGGTGAATCCCCTCCACATCCTTCCGGGGATCCAGGGCCGCAGAGACCACCCTGGCGTCGATTCCAGGCGGAAGGGGGAATTGGATCGTCACGCCGGTGATCGCGCTGTCCTGGTTCCATTCCCCGATCCTCCCCACAAGCTCTTGCTGGGAGATCTCGGAAGGGAGCCGCTCCAGGCGGTAGCCGATCCCCAGCATCCCGGCCGCCCGGCTCTGGGATCGGGCAAAGAGATCCGCCGCCGGATGGGTCCCCACCTGAACGCTGAGCAGGAATGGAAGGCGGCCGTGCTTGGCCCGAAGCTCCTCCACCTGCCGCTTGAGATCCGCCTCGATCCTGGCCGCAATGGAGCGCCCATCCAGGATCTGACCCAAGACCCTTTCCTTCCTCTCCATGCCCTATCCCTCAACCGCCCTTCGGAGCTGGCTCAAATTCCCCCGGATCCGTTTCGCTGCTGGAAGACCGTTGATCCCTTTCAGATTCACCTCCACCGTCACACAGGCCGAATCGAAGGCGCCCCGCAGCAGGGCCCGCCCCGCCCGGACATCCGAGCCCAGGGTGGGACCGGTCCGACGCACTAGGTCCTTCATGACGCGGCTTGCCCGCGCCACCTCCCCGCAGATCTGCAATGGGCAGCGAAGCGCGCTGGCCTGCGCCGCTCGGATTCCCCGGCGCTTGCGCACCGCCTGCACGAGGCGCCCATAGGCGCGCGCATCCTGTTCAACCAGCCTCTGCAGCCTTCCGAGGCTGGCACGGAGCGTCTGGCGATCCTCCTGCAGGCTCCGCCTCTCCCCCGCGCGCAGTCCCTTGCGCTGGAGGAGGATCGTGCAGACCATGATCCCCAGGGCCGATCCTGTGGATCCAGCCAGCGCGGCAGCCGATCCCCCGCCGGGGGAGGGATCGGGGCCGGCGAGCCGCCGCAGGCTGCGAGTGAAACTGCCATCACGCCTGTGAGAAGCATTGCTGCCAACTTTTTCATCATGATCAGATCCTCCCAAAATTCAGTAATCTTAATGATATTCTGCGGCGGTCTTATCAGCAA
>CAYFHV010000100.1:3779-5628 GCA_964343105.1 uncultured Planctomycetia bacterium
TGGATCGGGGCCGGCGAGCCGCCGCAGGAATCGCTCGATCGTCCACGCCCGGGTACTTACGGAATCCATCCTGCTCACCGATCCTGTCAATTAAAAGAGGCCTGTAATCTTTCCGTCCACCCCGATGTCCAGCTTCTCCGCCAGCGGGTGCTTGGGCAATCCCGGCAGCGTCAGGATCTTTCCCGTGAGCGCCACGAGGAACCCGGCCCCCGCCGCCACCCGGACCTGCCGGACCTTGAGGCGCCAGCCGGCGGGCACCCCCTTGCGCTGCGGATCGTCGGTCAGGGAAAGCTGGGTCTTGGCGACGTTGACCGGCAGATGGTCGAAGCCGTTGCGCGTCAGCCATTCCATGTCGGCTGACGCCGATTCCACGTACTCCACGCCGTCGGCCCCGTAGATCTCGCGCGCGATCGCCTCGATCTTCGCCTCAATCGGCTGGTCCAAAGAATAGAGCGGCTCGAACCGGGCCGACTTCTCCTGCAGGGCCGCCATCACCTCCTGCGCGAGCTTCAGCCCCCCCTCTCCCCCCTGCTCTGAAACGGTGGAGACCGAGCAGCGCACGCCCAACCCGATGCAGTGCTCCTGGATGAGCTTCAGCTCCGTCTCCGTGTCCTGCGCGAAGCGGTTGATCGTGACCACCGGCACCAATCCAAACCGGCGCAGGATCGCCAGATGCCGCTCCATATTCTCAAAACCCCGCTGAAGCGCCTTGGTGTCCTGCCTCCCCGACGCCTCCTCGAGGGAGAGCCCCCCGTGCACCTTGAGCGCCCGTGCCGTCACGACCAGCACGGCCACCTCCGGCTTGAACTGGGCAACCCGGGCCACGATGTCGCAGAACTTCTCCAGCCCCAGGTCGGATCCGAATCCGCATTCGGTGACGCAGTAGTCGGACAGCCGCAGGGCCATCTCGGTTGCCAGGACCGAGCTGGTGCCGTGCGCCAGGTTCGCAAAGGGGCCCGTGTGGATGAAGACCGGCTGGCCCTCCAGCGTCTGCACGAGGTTCGGCTGGATCGCCTCCCGCAGGAGGAGCGCCATGGCCCCGACGGCGCTCAGATCGGACACCGTGACCGGCCGGCCGTCCCGGCTCACGGCCACCACGATCCGGCCGAGCCGCTCCTTCAGATCCTGAAAACCGGAGGCCAGCGCGAGGATCGCCATGATCTCGCTGGCCACCGTGATGTCGAAACCGGTCTCCCGGCGCAGGTAACCGATCCCCCCATGCCCCACCTCGATGTGCCGCAGGTTCCGATCCGGGATCTCCGTCACCCGCCTCCAGAGGATCCTCTCCGGGTCGATCCCCAGCTCATTCCCGTGGGTGGCGTGATTCTCCACCAGGGCCGCCAGGAGGTTGTGCGCGGTCCCCACCGCATGGATGTCCCCGGTGAAGTGCAGGTTGATGTCCTCCATCGGCAGGATCTGTGCGTAGCCCGAACCGCATGCACCGCCCTTGACCCCGAAGATCGGCCCGATGGAGGGCTCCCGCAGGCTCAGGATCACCTTCTTCCGGAGGCGGCCCATCGCCTCGGTGAGCCCAATGGCGGTGGAGGTCTTCCCCTCCCCCGCCTCAGTCGGGGTCATCGCGGTGACCAGGATGAGCCGCCCGTGCGGCCGGCTCCGGATCCGCTCCAGGACGCCCAGCTTCACCTTGGCCTTGGTGGAGCCGTACATCTCGATCTCCTCCAGCCTTAAGCCCGCCCTGCGCGCGATCTCGACGATCTGCAGGGGGCGGGCGGACTGGGAGATCTCAATGTTCGACGGAATCTTCCGCGCAGTCTCTACCGGCATGACTCGATCATTATACTAGAAGGCGGCGGGGATGAGGCGGGCCCGAAACAGGCGCCCATCGGGG
>CAYFHV010000101.1:0-5609 GCA_964343105.1 uncultured Planctomycetia bacterium
GCGCGGATGATCCGCAGCAAGCGAGGCAGGGCACCCAGCCAGATCTTTGGGTTGAGCTCACTCGAAGTCCGGCACGGGATCCGGTGATGGGAAATCCCTTCCCGCGCGAGGCGCCGCTCCAGCCAGCCGCCGCCGGAGACGACGATCGGCTGATGGCCGCGCCGCCTCAACCCCCGCGCCAGGCCGGTCACGTAGACCGGGATGCCGCCCATCTCGAGGTGGGTGGTGGCCATGAGGATCTTCACCCCACCCCCTCCCTGGCTGGCGATTCCCAGGTCCGAGCCATCCCCGCTTCGGAGAGGGCCCCTCCCCTCGCGGGAACCGGGCTCGGACCCCGCTCACCGGCCATCCGACGGGTGCGGGGTGAGGTCACAGGAAGCTCCGCACCGCTTCCAGCACGTCGTCCACCCCGATCCGGCGCATGCACTCCATGTGGCCCTCCCCGCCGCGGTAGCAGCTCCGCCGATAGCAGGGGCTGCAGGGAAGATCCACGCGGAACAGCTTGAGATGCGGGCTGGGCGGCAGGTGCCGCACCGGATCGGTGGGCCCGAAGAGGGCGATGAGCGGAGTCCCCGCGGCCGCTGCCACATGAAGCGGCGCGGAGTCTCCTCCGATGAAGACGCGGCAGCGGCCGAGCAGCACGGCCAGCTCATTCAGGGAAGTCGCCCCCACCGCCATCACCGGCTTTACCTGCGCCGCGCGGTGAATCTCCTCGCAGAGGGCCCGCTCCCCCTCCGAGCCCACGAGAACAACGCGAGCCCTGGCCTGATGAGCCAGGCGATCGATGAGCTCAACGTAGCGTTCGGCCGGCCAGCGCTTGGAGGCCCACCGGGCACCCGGATGCACCCCGATGAGCGGCTGATTCTGGGCGACCCACGACTCCCCCAGCAGCTCCCGCACCCGCTCCTCATCCACCGGCCCGGGCCACAGCTCCAGGTGCTGGGCGGCGGTCTGGATCCCCAGCCACTGGAGGAGTCGAAGCTGCTGTTCCACCGGCGGGGTCGGCCCCTCCGGTAGAGGCACCTTGTGGGTCAGGAGCCAGCTCCAGCGCCGGCCCGCGAAGCCGTAGCGCTGAGGGGCGCCGCTCAAGCATCCCAGCCAGTGGCTGACCCGATTGTTCTGAAAATCGACCACGAGATCCACCTGCAGAGCCCGCAGGCGGGCGCCCAACCGCAGCAGCCCGGATATTGAACCGTCGCGAACCGGATCGTAGACGACGAGGTCATCCAGGTAGGGACAGCGGTGGAGCAGCTCCCGCTGGTCCCGGCCCACAACGACCGAGAGAAACGCGCTGGGAAACCGCTCCCGCAGGGCGCGCAGCGACGGGGTGGCCAGGACCACGTCGCCGGCGGCGCTGAGCTTCATGACGAGAATCCGCAGCCGCTCGGCGCTCTGACGGTACACCTCCAGCGTCTCGCTCACCATCCGGGAAAGCGGGTAAACCGTCTCGACCCGCCGGCGGTTCTCACGGGCCAGCTCCGCAGCCAGCCTCCGGTCCTTGAGCAGCGCCGTCATCGCGGTCGCCAAGGCGACCGGATCGCCGGGGGGAACCAAAAGCCCGGTCTTGCGATCCAGGATCACCTCGGGGACACCCCCGACCCGGGTCGCCGCCACCGGCACGCCGGCCGCCCCGGCCTCGATCAGGATCCGGCCGAACGCCTCCTGCCCCGTGGAAGACAGGACGATCAGATCGGTCTCCTGAAGGAGCCGCGGGACATCCGATTCGTGGCCGGTGAACTCCACCCTGTCCCGCAGGTCCAGGTGAGAAACGAGCGACTTGAGCTGCGCCAGATACCTGGCATGTGGGGGGTCCGCATCCCCGACGATCTTCAGGCGGGCGCGCGGGAAGCTTCTGGAAAGGATCCCGAAGGCCCGGAGGAGCTCCCGATGACCCTTGAACGGCGTCACCCTTCCGATGGCGGCGATCCTCCACTCCCCCTTCGGCGCCTCCAGCCGGGGCTCCCTCCACGGAAAGCGGCTCAGATCCACCCCGCGGGGGATCACGCGGATCCGCTCCGGCGGGACATGGAAGAGATCGATCATGTGCCGGGCGATTCGCTCGGAGTTGGCGATCACCATCCGGCCCCAGCCCATCACCCGGCTGAAGGGATGATTCCCATAGTAGCCGTGCGCGGTGGTCACAAAGCAGGGGATCCGCTGACGCGAGCCCACCCGGAAGCCGGCCCGCGCCGCGACCCGGCGCCAGGCCAGATACCCGATGAGGGCCGGCACGCGGCTGCGGGCATGCACGACATCCACGCCGTGCGATTCCAGGATCTCGGCCACCCGTGGAACCAGGCGCAGCGCCGTCCAGGGATTCTTCCGGTGGATCGGCAGCGCATAGTGGATGGCGCCTGCCGCCTCCAGCTCCCGGACCAGCGGGCCGCCGGAAGAGATGACGATGGCCCGGTGGCCGCCAGCGGCGAGGGACCGGGCCAGATCCACCGTGCCGGTTTCCACCCCGCCGCCCTTGAGCGAGGGAACCATCTGCAGAACCGTCAGGACCATCGGGTCGTCAGAACCACCGCTTCAAGAACTCCACCACGGGATCTGCCTGCGGGGCCTCTCCCGTGTTGGGCTGCCTTGCGATCTCCGCAACCGCTCGGCCGACCTCTTCCGCCTGCACCAGGGCCACCTTGCCTCGGGAGCGCATCCCTTCCAGGAACCGCCGGTACTTCGACGCCCGGGAGAAGAGCCCGTCTCCCCTCGGAGGAAAAACCACGACCGGCTTCGCCGCCTGGGCCGCCTCCGAAACCATGGAGATCGAATCGCCAGAAACCACCATGGCATCGGCCAGGCCGAGGATGCAGGGGACCGCCTCGGAGGGATCGGCGAGCCCCTTCGCCTGCGCGTGATTGACCAGGGCAAGAAGCCGACAGCGCGGGTTTCCGGCCAAGGTCCGCTGGAGCCAGCTCTCCAGCTCAACCGGGGTCCTGCGGGAAGTGGTCACCAGGAGCTCCGCATCCTCTCTCTCGGCAGCCGAGAGAAGCCCCTGCACCACCTGCTCCACATCCCGCGGCTCCAGCCGGACACCGCGCGTGGGCCCGCCCAGCAGCAGCCCCCACCGGCGCCGGGAAGAGAGATTCAGCCGCCTGCGCCAGTCCTCCCGCTGTCTCTCCTCAGAGGTGCGCTCAGGGGCGAGCGCCCCGTCCGTCACCAGGAGGTTTCCCTCCGCGCTGGCGGGGAGCCGGTCATGTCGGGGGATCACCGCCAGGTCAAATCGGCGCCAGGAGGGAATCCGAGGGCGTGTCACATGAATCGGCCGGGCCCGGACCGCCCAAGAGAAGAGCAGATTCACCGCCGCGGTCGAACCGCCGCAGGAGATGCAAAAATCAGCATAGGCCCCGCCCAGTTCCCGCGCCGTCTCCGGCGTCAGGGCCCAGCGCAACAGGCGTTCCCCGCCGCGGAATTTCCGGGGCACAATGGAAGCGACCGCGGCCAGGAGGTTTCTCCGCAGGGGCGACCGGAAGGCTACCTCCACCGTTTTCAGCGAAACGAGCGATCGATCGCCGGCTCCCAGCCGGTGATCGCTCGACATCCGCTGGCCCCAAGCCGCCTCGATCCGCTGCGCCAATCCCCTGGACTGATTCAGGTGGCCCGCCTTTCCGTCGCTGAGGATCAGGATCCGGCGCTCCGGCGTTGATTTCCAACGGCGGTGGAGCCAGAGCCACTGATCCGGGTGCTTGCGGACGAAGCGCTCCAGCACCGCCAGATAGGCCGCCACCCCTGCGCGGATCCGCTCATCCATCGTCCCCTCTTCCGGGATCGCCAGCGGCTCCTCCACCACCAAGAGATGGGACGGCCCTCGCTGGCGGACCATGAAGACCGGCAGGATCGGCGCCCCCGTCGAGAGAGAGAGGCCGATGGGGCCCGGCGCCGTCGAGGCGGTCCGGCCGAGGAAGGGGCAGAGCACCCCATGCGAACCGCCGTCCTGGTCTGCCAGGATCCCGATGATGCCGCCCTGCTGGAGGCCTTCGATGAGCTGGCGCACCGCGAAGCCCTTGCTCACCACACGGCACCCCTTGGATTCCCGGTAACGGGTGAGCAGTTGATTCAGCCGAGGCCAGCCCTGCTCGCGGGCAAGGACCTGCGTGGGATAACCATGCAGGGCCCCGGTGATGCTGATGAACTCCCAGTTTCCGAAGTGGCCGGTGAGGAAGATGACCCCCTTGCCCTGCGCCAGGGCCGCCTCCAGTCTCTCCCGGCAGCCGGGGGCGACTGCGATCCAGCGATCCAGATAGGCCCGGTCGATCCGGGGGATCGCGGCGATCTCCATGAAGGTCATACCGAGGTTCTCGAACAGCACCCGGACGATCCGGTGGAGCTCCTCCGGCCGACGGCTGGATCCGAACGCCGCGCGCAAGTTGGCCAGCGCCACCACCCGCCGCGAGGGGACCAGGTGATAGAGGAGGCGTCCGGCCGCCGCCCCGGCAGCCGACCTCCAGTGAGGAGGCAGCCGCTGGGCGAGGGCGCTAACGCCCCTGGCCAGCCAGTACAGAACGGATTCGGTGTAGAAGCTCGCCTTCATCGGGTTCAAATCGGGGGGCCACCTCCAGGACCAGGAGATCACAGCCCTTGAGATCGGTCCCCACCGCCTCCAGGAGCCGCTTGGGGATGCGGATCGCATCCTTGGCGGTTGTCACGAGGGTGCGCACGTCATGCTGCCGGCATCGGGCCATGACCTTCACCAGCTCTCCGACCGTGTACGGGTGATGGTCCCGGAACCGGAACCGCAGGACCGCGCGCCCGCCGAGCGCGGCGACGGTGGATTCAAACGGCCCCGGAGCGGCAAGTGCGGCCAGCGTGCAGAGCTTCCGGCCCTTCAGGGCGTCGAGTGGAAGCGCACGGCGCGAGGGCCACCTCCACAGCCCGGTGGGCTCCAATCCCATCCGGAAGATCGGGGCCTGGGGATTCACCTGCCGGAGCTGGTCCTCCACCGCGGCGAGCCCCCCGGCCTTCGCATCCCCCTTCTTGATCACAAACAGATCCGCGCGGGCCGCGGCGGACGCCGGCTCCCTCAAGCTGCCGCGGGGGATCAGGTGGCCGTTGCCGAAAGGAGCCGAGGAATCGACCGCCAGGATCTCGAAGTCCTTGATCACTCTCCACTGCTGATATCCGTCGTCGAGCAGCAGCAGGTCCGCTCCGAGCTCCTCCACGGCGCGCCGGCCGCTCTGGATCCGGTCGGGCCCCACGAGGACCGGGATCGGATGCAGCCGGTCGGTCATGAGCGCGGACTCATCCCTGCCGTAGCCGCGGGTGAGCACCGCCACGCGCCGGCCCATCTTCTCGAAGGCCCGCGCCAGGTAGATGACCAGCGGGGTCTTGCCGGTTCCCCCCCACGTGAGATTCCCCACGCTCACCACCGGGACACCGAGGCGGTGCCTTTTCAGGATCCCCTTCCGGTAGGCGAGTCCAACCGCCTGCAGCCCCAGCCGGTAGATCTCCTCTCCCAGCGAAAGAAGCATTCTTCTCACCGCTTCCTCTGGAAGAGGGGGCGTGTTGGGGGGGATGGGAAATCCCCACCAACAAGACCTCCCTGCCGAAGGCAGGCCCGGGAAAGGGGGATCCCAGGGCGTGCGGAGGAAACAATGCTTCCCCCCAAACCAGCG
>CAYFHV010000102.1:0-5609 GCA_964343105.1 uncultured Planctomycetia bacterium
GCGGGTCCCGACGATCATGCCGCAGATCTCGCTGGAGGAGTCACTCGAGGCCAGCCTGATCTACAGTGTCGTTGGGCTCAACTCCCCGGATCGCCCTCTCCTCTCCCGGCGGCCGTTTCGGATGCCGCATCACACCATCTCCGGGGCGGCGCTGGTGGGCGGAGGCAGCGTCCCCAGGCCCGGGGAGATCTCGCTGGCGCATCACGGCGTCCTGTTCCTCGATGAGCTTCCGGAGTTCAATCGGGATGTTCTGGAGAGCTTGAGACAGCCGCTGGAGGAAGGGGTGGTCCGGGTGGCGCGGGCTCAGGGGGCGGTCTGCTTTCCGGCGAGGGTGATGCTGATGGCCTCCATGAATCCCTGCCCGTGCGGGTATGCGGGGGTTGCAGGCAAGAGCTGTCTGTGCACTCCAAGTCAGATCCAGCGGTACCGGATGAAGGTGTCGGGACCCCTGTTGGACCGATTGGACATTCACCTGGAGGTGCCCGCGGTCCCCGTCGCGGAGCTGAGCGGCGACGGGCAGGGGGAGCCCTCTTCCCTCATCCGGCAGCGGGTCGCGCAGGCCCGCCAGCGGCAGCGCAGGCGCTTCGCGAAGGAGCGTGGGATCTACTGCAATGGCCAGATGAGGCCGCGCCATCTGAAGCGATACTGCCTGCTGCCGCCGGAAGGGCGCGGCCTTCTCGCACAGGCGGCCCAGGCCCTGGGCCTTTCCGCGCGCGCCTACGACCGGATCCTCAGGGTCTCCCGCACCATCGCCGATCTGGCGGACTCGGAAGGGATCGAGCCGAATCACCTGGCCGAGGCGATCCAGTACCGGGCGCTGGACAGGAGATCGTGGGCGTAGCGATGGACCAAGCCATTCTCGTCCAGAAGGTCGAGCGGCGAATCCTTCTGATCCGAGGACATAAGGTGATGCTGGACAGCGACCTGGCGGAGCTTTACCAGGTTCCCACCTTCCGATTCAACGAGCAGGTCAAGAGGAATAGGAGACGGTTTCCACCAGACTTCATGTTTCAATTGGCCCCAGAGGAGGCACGATCTTTAAGATCGCAATTTGCGATCTTAAAGCGTGGTCGTGGCAAGCATCGAAAGTACCTTCCCTACGTTTTCACCGAGCAGGGCGTGGCCATGCTTTCCAGCGTGCTTCGAAGCGAGCAGGCGATCCAAGTGAATATCGCCATCATGCGGGCCTTCGTCCGGCTACGCCAGATGCTGGCAGCGCGTCGGGGACTGGCCGAAAAGCTGGCGGAGCTGGAGCGCAAATTGGAAGGGCACGATCAGCGGATTCACTCACTCTTCGAGGCCATCCGACGGCTTACGGCGCCGCTGGAGCGGCCGCGGCGGAGGATCGGTTTCCATGAAGTTTCTATCCAGAAGTATCCCGCGTGTCAGCGGGAAGCGGGAGTTTCATCCTTAAAGAGGAGGGTCAGAGAAGATGGAAGAAGTGCCGTTGCAGGTGAAGAGAATGAACCGGGTGGATGGGGAGGGGACGGCGCGGGCCTTCTGCGACGTGGCGATCGCCGGGTCGTTCCTCGTGAAAGGGGTCAAGGTGATCGAGGGGAAGAAGGGGCTTTTCGTGAGCATGCCCCGGGAGCAGGGCAAGGACGGCAACTGGTACGACACGGTGGTTCCGCTCACGAAGGAGGCCCGCCAGCAGATCGGCGAGACGGTCTTAAGCGCCTATCGCGCCGAGGACCCCGGAGAGTCCAGCCGAGAGTCTAGCCCCCAGGATTTGTAACAGCCCCGCCCTGGAGGAGCGCCTCCAGCCCCAGCTTGGCGCGGGTGAGGGTGGGATCCAGCCGTAGCGCGGTCAGGTATTCCTCCCTCGCCTCTTGGAGGCGGCCCCTGCGGTGCAGGACGAGGGCCAATCCCATGTGAGCCTCGGCGTTGTCCGATCGGCACTCCAGGGCGATGCGGAACTCGCTCACGGCCTCCTCCAGGCGGTTCTGTTCCAGCCGCACGAGTCCCAGGTTGCTGTGCGGGTCGGAGAAATCCGGCTTGCGCCGGATCGCCGCCAGGAACACCCCGGCCGCTTCCTGAACCTTTCCCCGCTCGTACAGGGCCACCCCCAGGTTGTTGTAGATCCGGGGATGGCCGGAGCCGCTGGCGATGGCGCTCGTCCAGAGGTAGATCTCGTCGGCGTAATCCTCGTTTCGCGCCATGCCCCGCAGAGAGAGCGCGAGTGAGATGCCCACCAGCGCGGCGGCGGCGATGGCCCGGCGCAAAACCGCCTGCCTTTGAAGGAGAAACCGCAGCAACGCATCCCCTCCCAGGACAAGCGCGCTCAGAGCCGGAGCGAGCGGCAGATACATCCGATGCTCAAAGATGACGTCCGCGATCGGGATGAAGGAAGAGGTGGGTGCCAGGAGGAGGAAGAAGGAGATCCCGAGGAACCCCAGCGGGGCCTTCCGGCGGAAGAGGGAGAGCGACAGCGCCAGTGTCGCCGCCACCGCCACGAGCGGCCCGAGCACCTCTCCGGGGCCGTGGGCGACAGGCCAGTCGTAGTCGAGATTGAGCCGGTCCGGCCAGAGGGTCAGCCGCAGGTAGCGAAGCACAACGCCGGTCTGGGTCAGCAGGTAATTCCAGGCAGGGATGTCGCGGTACGCGAAGCCCGCGGTCTCCTCAAACTCCCATGATCCCGCGCGCAGGCAGGCGATGAGGATTCCCCAGGTCAAGGCCAGGCCCGCGTAGAGAGGAGCCCTCCGGCGGACGGCCTCTCGCCAGGAAGGGAAGAGGAAGGTCCGGTCGTAGAGCATGACCATGAGGGGCGCAGTCACAGCGACCGCCTTGCTCGCCATCCCCAGGGAGCAGGAGAGAATGGCCAGTCCCGCCCAGATCCGTGGCCGCCGCTGCGCGGAGCGAAGCGCAGCATAAATTGTCGCCAGATAAAACAGGCCCGTCAGTGACTCCCCCCGCTGGATCACGTAGGTGACGCTTTCCGTCTGAAGCGGGTGGATGATCCACAGCAGGGCAACGGTGAAGGCCAGACCCAGCGATCGGTCCGCATGCCCGGCGGGCAGGGAAGGTGTGGCTAAGGTCCGCCGCAGGAGGGCGAACAGCACCAGCCCCGCCAGAAGGTGAACGAGGACGTTGAAGGCGTGATAACCCCAGGGCGTATGGCCTCCGAGGCGGTAATTGAGAGCCAGCGTGAGGGCGACGACAGGGCGGCTGCTATCCGTGACGGCCTGCCAGAGGCTCCCGCCCTGGGCGATGTGGGGGTTTTTCAGGATGAGCAGGTGGTCGTCGAAGACGAAGCCGGCTTGCAGGGCATTCCAGTAAGTGAACCCGCCCGCCAGGAGCAACGCCCACCCGCCGACCCTTCCCAGCCGCATCGTCTCGCCTAATGTAGCACGATTTGGGGCCGCGGGCGGCGGTGAGGCCCGCCTTGCCCAGCTCCTCGGGGGTTTGCTAGAATACGTTTATGAAGGCGAAGCGGCCGGCCGGACCGTCCAGAATCCCAGCCTTCAGGGGTGCGCGAGGGGACCCGCCCCTCGCCATCCCTGGAGGAGGGTGGAACCAGAGGGAACCCTCGGTTCCCTCTGGATCGCGGAGGCGGTAGCCGACGCGATGCCACGCTCCCCGACCGTGGATTTGAAGCGCCTGAGGCGCACCAGCTTAAGCGAGCGGCCCAGCAAGGTCGCACAGGAATCCTTCGCCAAGGTTACCCCTCCCGGCTCTTCCCTCCGCAGCTTCATCGAGCACCTGCCCCGGATCCTGGCGGCGGAGAAGTTCCAGCGGCTTGTGCTGGCGATCGCCCAGGCGCATCGGACCCGCAAGCCGGTCCTGGCGATGCTGGGGGCGCATGTGCTGAAGGTGGGCCTGAGCCCCCTGATCGTGGACCTCATCGAGCGGCGGGTGATCACCGCCGTCGCCATGACCGGG
Organism: uncultured Planctomycetia bacterium; assembly: GCA_964343105.1. Classification (GTDB taxonomy): domain Bacteria; phylum Omnitrophota; class Gorgyraeia; order 1-14-0-20-64-10; family 1-14-0-20-64-10; genus CAYFHV01. The sequence goes on from CAYFHV010000102.1 coordinate 3,880, forward strand.
TCGGGGATCATCCACGATTTTGAGCTGGCCTACCAGGGGCAGACCTCCGAGGAGGTGGCCGAGGCGCTCTCCGACGGCTCGTTCGGGATGGCCCGCGAGACGGCCGATTTCCTGAATGGGGCGATTCAAGAGGGGGCCCGAAAGGGGCTGGGGCTAGGGGAGGCGGTGGGCCGGAGGATCGAAGAGAAGAAGCTGAGGTTCCGCAAGCTCTCCCTCTTCGCCGCGGCGCATCGAGCCGGGATCCCGGCCACGGTTCACGTGGCGATCGGCACCGACATCATCCATCAGCACCCCTCCTGCGACGGGGCCGCCCTCGGCAAGACCTCTTACAGCGACTTCCAGAAGCTCACCGGGGTGGTGGCCGGGATCGGAGAGGGGGCGGTGGTCTTGAACGTGGGATCGGCGGTCATCCTGCCGGAGGTCTTCCTGAAGGCGGTTTCGATCGCGCGCAACTTGGGGCATCCAGTCAAGGACTTCACCGCGGCGAATCTGGACATGATCCAGCACTACCGTCCCTCTCAGAATGTCCTCTCCCGCCCGACGGCGCTGGGCGGGGAAGCGATCGCGATCACCGGGCACCATGAGCTCATGATCCCGCTCCTGCACGCGGCGATCTTGGAGAAGCTCAAATGAGGACAGCAACCGGGGCGATGAACCGTTCCCGCGCGGCCGCAGCGATGAGCCGTTCCCGTGCGGCGGAGCTGCTCAAGCGTTTCACGCGGACCCGGATCCTGGTGATCGGGGATCTCATGCTGGATGAGTTCGTCTGGGGCTCAGTAGATCGGATCTCGCCCGAGGCGCCGGTGCCTGTGGTGTGGGTGGAGCGGGAGTCGGTGATGCCGGGCGGGGCGGCCAACGTGGCTGCCAACATCCGCGCGGTCGGGGGTGAAGTGGAGCTCCTGGGGGTCGTGGGGGAGGATGAGGCGGGCCGGCGGCTCCTCCAGGAGGTCCAGCGACAGGGGATCTCCACCGAGTGGATCGTCTCCGACCCGCGGCGGCCCACGACCAGCAAGAGCCGAGTGATCGCCCATCACCAACAGGTGGTCCGGATTGACCGGGAGCGCCTCGAGCGGGTGGGCGGGGCGGCGCTGGAATCGGTGCTGCAGGCGGCGCAGGCGTTGATCCCGCAGGTGGACGGGATTGTGATCGAGGACTACGGGAAAGGGCTCATCCAGCCGGCGCTCCTCAAGACAGTGATCGACCTGGCCCGCCGGCAGGGAAAGATCGTCACGGTGGATCCTAAGGAAGAACACATCCCCTTTTACCGGGGCGTCACGGCGCTCACGCCCAACAAGAGGGAGGCGTCCCTGGCGGCGGGACTCGTCATCCGGGACGATGCGACCCTTCACCAGGCAGCGGAGAAGATCCTCAGGAGACTGAAGCCGGAGGCGCTGTTGGTGACGCTGGGAGAGGAGGGGATGGTTCTCTTCTCGAAGGATGGAAAGAGGCCGGTCAAGATCCCCACCGTGGCACGGGAGGTGTTCGACGTCTCCGGCGCCGGCGACACGGTGATCGCCGTCTTCACCCTGGCGCGGGCCGGTGGCGCATCCTTCCTTGAGGCGGCCACGCTGGCCAACGCGGCGGCCGGCGTGGTGGTGGGCAAGGTGGGGGTGGCCGCCTGCTCCCCCGCCGAGCTTTTGGGGACGCTTCATAAAGGGACACATCACCCTTGATGAAGTGTCCCCAAATGAAGCGTCCCTTGTTATGACGCTGGGGGTCATTCCGGCCCG
>CAYFHV010000103.1:0-5608 GCA_964343105.1 uncultured Planctomycetia bacterium
TGTCCAGGCAGCCATTCAGGAAGCCGGGGTCCAGGGCCCCCAGGCGATGGGTGCCGTCATGAAGGTTGTCATGCCGAAGGTGGCAGGTCGGGCCGACGGCAAAACGGTGAGCCAGGCAGTCAAGGAGGCCTTGGGGTAAATGCGCTGCGACACCTGCCATCGGGAGGTGCCGGAGGTGAGCCGGGTGGTCGTCTACATCGGCTACAACCGGATGAGCGCCAAGGCGATGTACAACTGTCCGGAATGCTTCGCCCGGAAGGAAAAGGGCAAGCCGTATGCGCGCCCTATAGAGGAAGCCCCGCTTCGCGGGACTTCTCTGGATGGAAACTTAAAGGAAGCCGCCTCCGGCGCCGCATCCGAGGAGAGCCGGTGATGGCAACCGCCGTAGCCGCACCCCGCAGAGAGATTCGCAAGCCCGCCCCCGGCAAGCTGGGTAGGGGCAAGCTCCTCATTGACCGGGAGATCAAGGAGTACGTGCGCCGTTACCGGATGATCGAGCCCTTCTCGGACCGGCTCAACTCGAAAGGGGTCATCTCCTGGGGATTGTCCTCCATGGGCTACGACATCCGTGTGGCCGACGAGTTCAAAGTATTCACCAACGTCTGGAACACGGTGGTGGATCCCAAGGCATTCGATCAGCGGTCGTTTGTTGACTTGAAGGGTGCGGAGTGCGTCATTCCTCCCAACTCCTTCGCACTCGCCCGGACGGTGGAGTACTTCCGGATCCCCCGGAATGTCCTCACGATCACCATGGGGAAATGTCTGACGGGAGACACGCGGATTGTGGACGCAGAGACGGGGGACTGGCTCCCCCTGCGCGATTTCGTCGAGCAGCGCAGAACGTCAGCGCTTTCCTTGGACGGATGGAAGCTGAACCCGCAGCGGGTGAGCGCGCACGTCAACAACGGCGTCCAGCGGATCTATGAGCTTACGACGCGGGCGGGCCTGCGCATCAAGGCGACCGCCGCCCACCCCTTCCGGGTTTTGGGCGGCTGGAAACCATTGTCGGAATTGGAGACAGGGGACCGCATCGCTGCGGCCCGCTCTTGCCCCGTCTTCGGCAAGAATGACTGGCCGGAGCATGAAGCGCTGCTGCTCGGTTTCATGCTGGCAGACGGGCAATGCCGCACGCCGGGCCACAGCCCCCGCTACACCACCGGAGATCCGCGGTTGGCTGAAGTTTTCACGGAAGCTGCGCAGTCCTTTGGTTGCCAAGTCACGCCTGTTGGAAATTTCGGCTACAACCTGGTGAACCGGCCTGGCCGGGGCGGCATGATGAGGAAGAACCGGGCGACGCTGTGGCTTGAGCAGCTGGGTTGCAATGTCCGGTCGAAGGAGAAGGGTGTGCCTTCGGTCGTGTTTACCGCCCGAAAAGAGAAGGCGGCCGCGTTCCTCCGGGCGCTCTTCTCAGGGGATGGAAGCGCTTACCTCTCATCGGGCGGATCGCCGCGCTTGGAGTACGGTACCTCCTCCGAGAGATTGGCGCAGGACGTCCGACATCTGCTGTTGCGATTCGGCATCTTTATGGGGATTCACAGCAGGCGTGACGCGCTCGGAGGCATCGCGTACCGGATAGAGACAACGGATCGAGAGATGATCCAACGGTTCGCCGCTGAGATCGGGTTCATCCCTGGCTGCCGCAAACAGGGGGCTTTGGAGATGCTTCTTGAGCGGATTGAGGTGTCGCCGAAAAGGAGATCCAATTTCGACACGCTCCCTCCCAATGCCTGGAAACAGATGCGGGAAGCGGTTTATGCCTCCGGCCAAACATTGGCGGACTTAGGCCTCAGGCGGACGCAGCCCGACCAATCGCTTCCTTACACCATTGCGACCCAGGTCGCGGAGCAGATTGGGGACGAGGAGTTTTCGGCCCTTGTGGAATCGGACGTCGTCTGGGACACCGTGGACTCCATCGTGCCGCTCGGGTATGAGGAAGTGTACGATCTGACCATTCCGGGAGTCCACAACTTTTTGGCCAACGACCTTGTCGTCCACAACTCCACGTATGCGCGATGCGGGATCATCGTCAACGTCACACCGTTTGAGCCGTCTTGGGAAGGCTTCGCGGTTCTGGAGATTTCCAACACGACGCCGCTGCCGGCCAAGATCTACTCGAACGAGGGGATCGCCCAGGTCCTCTTCTTCGCCTCCGAGGAGCCCTGCGAGGTTTCCTACGCAGACCGCAAGGGCAAGTACCAGAAGCAGACCTCCATCGTCCTGCCGAAGATCTAGCGCTGTCGGTTGCCCCGACTTCAACCTGGCGCTGACCCTGCAATCCGGCCAGGTGTTCCGCTGGCGGCAGGACCCCGCCGGCCGATGGGCTGGCTGGATCGTATCCCGGCCGGTCCTCCTGCGTCAGCTCGATTCCACCCTGGAGATCTGCGGTGCGCCGGCGGGCGAGGTCCGCCGATTCCTCGCCCTGGATCTGGATCTGCCGGCCCTGGCGAGGCAGATCGATCTGGACGAAATGATCCACGCGGCGCTCGCACGCCACTGGGGACTGCGGGTGATCCGCCAGGATCCCTGGGAGTGCCTGGCTTCCTTTATACTGTCCAGCTACAACAACATCCTCCGCCTCTGCGGCATGCTGGACCGCCTCGCGCAGGAGTTTGGTTCAACGCACACGGCATTTCCCGCTCCGGAGGCGCTCGCCCAGGTTCCCATTCGGGCGCTGCGGGCGTGCGGGCTGGGATACCGGGCGCCGTATTTGAAGGCGGCGGCGCAGGCCGTGGCATTGGGCCGGGCGGATCTGGAGGGCTGGCGCGAGTTGGAGGATGATGCGCTGCGCGAGAAGCTGCTGACGATTCCCGGCGTGGGGGAGAAGGTGGTGGAGTGCGTGATGCTGTTTGCCTACGGGAGGGCTTCGGCCTTTCCGGTGGATGTCTGGATCGGGCGGGCGATGCGGCAATGGTACTTTCGAGGGCGGAAGGTCACCGACCGCCGGATCCGTGAATTTGCGCGCCGGCACTTCGGGCCTTTCTGCGGCTGGGCGCAGCAGTACCTGTACTGCGCGGCGCGGGCTACCCGCCGGTGAGGGGGAGGATCTCCTTCGACTGGACGGTTCCGTCCGGGCCGAGCCGGTAATGAACCGGCACCCCCGTGGGCAGCTCCAGGGCGACCACCTGTTCCGGGGTCAGGCGGTCCAGATGCATGACGATCGACCGCAGCGAGTTGCCGTGCGCTGAGACGAGCACGTTCTTTCCCCGCTTGAGCTCCGCCAGGATCCGCGCCTCGAAGAAGGGAATCGTGCGGGCTGCCGTGTCCTTCAGGGATTCTCCGCCCGGGGGAGCCACGTCGTAGCTGCGGCGCCAGATCTTCACCTGTTCCTCGCCGAATTTCTTTCGCATCTCGTCCTTGTCCAGCCCCTGAAGCTCGCCGTAGTGCCGTTCATTCAGCGCCTGATCCTGGATCACGGGCAGATCTTCCTGCTTCAGCGCCGAGAGCATGATCCGGAGCGTTTCAATGGCCCGGATCAGCACCGAGGTGAAGGCGACGTCGAATCGGATGTGAAGTTCCGCGATCCGGCGGCCGGCGGCCATCGCCTCCTGCCGGCCGGCGTCCGTCAAGGGGACATCGATCCACCCCGTGAAGCGGTTCTCCAGGTTCCACTGCGATTGTCCGTGACGAACCAGCATCAGTGAAGGCATCGTTTGCGTCAAGTGGCGCATCCCATTGTATTTTTTTCAGAACGGCTTGACAAGGTGGGACAGAAGTGATACTTTCCCGTAATCTTTTCGATGGCGGTTCGCAGGCGAACAGAAGGAGGTGTCGATGAACTGGATGATGGGAACGGTGGCTGACTCCATCAAAGCGATCTTCGTCCGGGTGGTCGAGGCGTTACCGGCTCTCCTCGGCGCGATCGTCATCCTCGTTCTGGGATGGGTGATTGCGAAGATCGTCCAGCAGGCGGTGGTCAAGGCGCTGAAGATGATCCGGCTGGACGATCTTTCTGAAAAGCTCCAGATCTCGCAGATGTTGAGCCGCGGCGAAGTCCGATACAGCCTGTCGGAGCTGCTTGGGATTTTCCTTTACTGGCTCCTGGTTCTGGCCTTTGCGGTGGCGGCGCTCGACGTGCTGAACCTGAAGATGACGGCCGGGCTTCTGGACAAGGTTCTGGGCTACGTGCCGGATGTGGTCGCCGGGGTGATCGTGCTGGTCCTGGGGCTCTTCCTGGCGTCCGTGGTCAGCGGGTCGGTCCAGACCGCCACGGCCAACATGGGGATCGGCCAGGCCAAGGCGCTGGGCCAGATTGCGCGCGTGATGGTGATCATCTTCGCCGTGGCCATCGCGCTGGAGAAGTTCTTCAGCTCCATCATCGTCCAGACGACCTTCACCATCGTTCTGTCGGCGGTGGCGTTTGGAGCTGCGCTGGCCTTTGGATTGGGGTGCAAGGACATCGCTGGCCGGGCCGTTGGCGATTTCCTTGATAAATTGCGCGGGGGGAGATAGGCCACTCTCTTCAAACACAATTGGAACATTCGGAGTTGAGTAAAAAGGGGTACCTGCACGGAGGTACCCCTTTTTTTTCCCGATGATCGTCGGGTTGACGTACGATTTGAGGACGCAGTACGTCTTCAAATCGAGCGATCCGCCCGACGCGAACGCGGAGTTCGATCACCCGGACACCATCCAGGTGATCCAGGATGCGCTCGAGGCCCTGGGGCACCGGGTGGTGCGGATCGGCAACGCGGAGCAGCTCCTGCAGGTCTGGAACGCCCTCCCCGTGGACCTGGTCTTCAACATCGCGGAGGGGTACGCCGGCAGGAATCGGGAAGCCCAGGTTCCGATCCTGCTGGAGATGCGGGGAATCCCCTACACGGGGTCGGATGGGCTCACGCAGGCCCTCACCCTCGACAAGCGGGTGACGAAAAAACTCCTCCTGGCCGAGGGGATTCCCACGCCCCGCTTCTTCGAGATGGCACATCCCTCCGATCCGCTGCCCCAGGACGTGATCTATCCGCTCATCGTCAAGCCCCGCTACGAGGGATCCAGCAAGGGGTTGTCGGATCAGTCCGTGGTCCGCTCAATGAGGGATCTGCGCGCGCAGGCGGAGTGGCTGATGGGCACCTATCACCAGCCCGCGCTCGTGGAGGAGTTCATCCGCGGCAACGAATTCACCGTGGCCATCGTGGGGAATGAGGCACCCGAGGTTTTCCCGGTGGTCCGGATTCAGATCGACGGGCACGATGAGCTGGGGGACCTTTTCTACACCTACGCCCGGATCGCGGAGGGGACCAGGTACGTGATCCCCGCGCGGATCGATGCGGAGCTGGAGAGGCGCCTGCAGGAGCTGGCGCTGGCCACCTATCGGGCGGTCGACTGTGTGGATTTCGGAAGGGTCGATTTCCGCGTGGACGAGGAGGGCAGCCCCTTCGTCCTGGAGATCAACCCGCTGCCCTCTCTCTCGACGGAGGATGTCTTCGGCATCCTGGCCGGCCATCTGGGGCTCCCGTACGGGGCGATGATCGCGAAGATCCTGAACGCCGCGATCCGCCGGTACGGCCTGTCCCAGGAGTCCCTTCACTCGGTCGTGAGCGGATGAGCGGCTCCCGGACGGCGACGGCGGGACTGAGGGTGGCCCTCATCCACAACCTCAAGCCCCCGGCCA
>CAYFHV010000104.1:0-5587 GCA_964343105.1 uncultured Planctomycetia bacterium
CTCCTCCTTCGGGGGCAGGGGGATCGCGGAGAATTCATCCTTGCGGACCCGCCAGAAATGAAGGGAGACGAGGAAGACGAACGCCAGCGGCAGGAGCACGCAGTGCAGCACGTAGAATCGGAGCAGCCCCGCCTGCCCGACCAGCTTGGAGCCGAGCAGAACAAAGCGAGCGTCGTTCTCCGGCGTCACGATCGCAAACGGCCCCTCCGAGCCGAGGAACGGTGTCGCCGCCGCCATGTTGGTTCCCACCGTCACCGCCCAGATCGCGAGCTGATCCCACGGCAGGAGGTACCCGGTGAAGGAGAGGAGGAAGGTGATGAGGAGCAGCACCACCCCGACCACCCAGTTGTACTCCCGCGGCGGCTTGTAGGCCGAGCGGTAGAAGACGGAGGCCATGTGGAACATCACGAAGAGGACCATGACATGCGCCGCCCACCGGTGCATGTTGCGCAGGAGCGGCCCGAAGGGGACGACGAAGCGCAGGTCCTTCATGTCGAGGTAGGCGTGCTCGACGGTGGGGCGGTAGTAGAACATGAGGAAGACCCCGGTGACAGTCAGCAGGAGGAACAGATAGAAGCTCAGCCCCCCCAGCCCCCAGGTGTAGCGGAACCGCAGGGAGGCGGGGCGGACCTTGACCGGATGCAGGTGAAGGAAGACGTTGGAGAGGATCATGAGCGCCCGGTTGCGCGGCGTGTCCTGGTAGCCGTGCCGGAAGATGGAGCGCCAGATCCGCGAGGTGCGGATCGCCCGCGCGATGCTGGAGATCCGCTGCTGCCGCGGGGAGGGGGCTTCCTGGGGCTGGGTGTCCGCCATCCTTAGACCGTCACCTTCAGATACGCCTCCGGTTTGCCCCAGTCCTTGGGATTCTTGAACCGCGTGTTCACATCCACGAGGATCTGGCCGTCATCCGCCAGCGCCACCCGGCACCGCTCCAGCGGTCGGGGCGCGGGCCCCTCGAAGTTGATCCCGCCCCACCGGAATCCGGATCCGTGGCACGGGCACTTGAACTTGTTCTGGCCGGAGAGCCAGTTCGGCGTGCAGCCCAGATGCGTACAGCGGGCGAAGATGACGTAGAGTCCCCCGCCCTGCGAGGGCAGATCCCGCACGACCCAGATCCGGTGCTTCTGCTTCCAGCGGTTGTCCACCTGGCCAGCCATGTAATCCTCCACCCGGCCCACCTTGAAGACGGAAGGCGGGTCGTAGGTGACGTTCGGGATGAAGTACCGGAGGGCCGCCAGCAGCGAACCGCCCAGCCCCGCCAGGAACGCCCCCCAGGCGGCCAGCGTGAGGAACTCCTTCCGCGTGAACCAGAGGTTCCAGACCTTGGTCTCATCCACCTGCTGCTGCTGGATGGAGATGAGCGGGCCTTTCGGGGCGGCCGGGGCCGGCTTAGGCGCCTCGGGCGGCGGGGGCGGCTGAGCGGACGAGTCGACCATCATCAAGTTCGGTACCAGGTACCGTTCCGGTACCTGGTACCGGTTTCCAGCGCGCCATGAACCGATCCAATTCACTCTCCACAATCCGGGAGCAGGCCTCCATCTCGGCCAGGCGGACCTGGAGATTGGCGGAGGCGATTGCCTGCAGGTCGTCAATGTCGTAGAGGTAGACGTTCTCGAGCCGGCCGATCGCCGGATCCAGGTTCCTGGGAACGGAGATGTCGATGAGGAACAGGGGCCTCTGCCGGCGAGCCCCCATCGCCCGCTGAACATCCGAGGCCTCGATGAGGTACCCCTCCGCCGATGTGGAGCAGATCACGATGTCCGTTCCGGCCAGGGCCTCCTCCAGGCGGCTCAAGGAAACCGCCTGCCCGCCGCAGCGCTCCGCCAGGCAGGCCGCCGCCTCCTGCGTCCGGTTGGCGACGAGCACGGAACGGATTCCCCGCTCCCTCAGGGTCGCCAAGGTCCCCTCCGCCATCTGCCCCGCTCCGACGACCAGGATCGTCTTGGAAGAGAGATTCCGGAAGATCCGCCGGGCCAGCTCCACCGCCGCGGAGCTCACGGAGGTCGCCCCCTGCCCGATCCGCGTGCGGGAGCGCACCTCCTTGCCGGTCTTCAGCGCCGTCTGGAACAGGCGGTGGAAAACCGGCCCCACGCTCCGGGTGGCCACGGCCAGCGCGTACGCCTCCCGGACCTGTCCGAGGATCTCCGACTCCCCCACCACCATCGAATCCAGGCCCGAGGCGACCTTGAAAAGATGCCGGACCGAATCCGGCGCCAGGTGCCAGTAGAGCCGGTCGCTCAGCGTCTCCGGCTGCAGCCCGTGGAAATCGGCAAGGAACTGCTCCAAGCGGCTCCGGCGTCCGTTCACCTCCGGAAGCACAGCGTACAGCTCCACCCGGTTGCAGGTGGAAAGGATCACCGATTCCTGCGTCCCGATCTGGCGCTGCAGCGCCTCCAGGGCCTCGCCCAGCCGGCCCTGGCTGAAGGCGACCTTCTCCCGCAGCTCCACAGGCGCCGTGCGGTGGTTCAGCCCCAGAACCGCGATCTCCATCAATCCGCCTCCCTAGAATCCGGCCCGGCCGGCCAGCACGTGGTTGACCCCTGCAAAGGTGAACAGGACCAGCAGGAAGGCCATGACCGACAAGACGATCACCCGCCGGCCTCTCAATCCCAGCTTCAGCCGGACCGCCAGAACCGCCGCATAGGCCGTCCAGGTGATCAGACTCCAGTGTACCCTCGGATCGCCCGTGAAGAAGCGGCCCCACTCGGCCCGGGCCAGGAGCTGCCCCTGGATCACCCCCGCGCTGAAGAGAACGAATCCGGCCACCACAAAGGCCAGGTTCATCCGGTCCAGAAGCTCCAGGGAGATCGCCCGACCCGCCAGAACCGCGGGGTCCTTTCTCTTCAACCCGGAATCCTGAAGGAGAAACGCCAACCCGGTCAGCACCGCCAGGCAAAAAGCGATGTAACTGGCGAACAGGATGACGATGTGGGTCGCGATCATCTCAAGAGCCCCTGGGGCCAGACCCTTTGGGGTCTGATCCCGCTTGAAGAACGTGGAGGTACGCCCTGAGCGCCCTCTCGAACAGCCGCTTGCGGCGGGCACTCGACGGAACCGCCCGCAGGACCCGGCCCCTTGCTCCAGCCATTCGCGCCACCAGCCTGCCGAACTCCGGCCCGTACCTGGCCTGCAGGTCCTTCCGGATCCACTTGGCCAGCGCGGGGCTGGCCCCGCCGGTGGAGATGGCCAGCGCCAGTCTGCCGCGGTGAACCACCGAGGGAACGATGAACGAACAGAGAGCCGGCTGGTCCACCACGTTCATCCAGATCCCCCGGCGCGCCGCCTCCGCTGCAGCCAGCCGGCTGACCTGGTCGTCATCGGTGGCGCAGACGGCGAGCCGAGCACCCCTCAAGTCGGACGGCCGGAACCGACGCCGGATCCAAACGACCCTCTTCAAGCGGAGGAGGCGCCGCAGCCCCTCTCCGAGCTCGGGACTGACCACCCGAACCTTCGCCCCGCACGAAAGCAATGCCGCCGCCTTCCGAAGCGCCACCTGCCCGCCTCCGATCACGAGACACTCGCGACCTGCAAGGTTAAGGAAGGCGGGATAGTACCGCATCGGGAAAATATCATTATCTGGAATTTGGCTGCCGAACACAAGAGGCAGCTCAATCAGAGGGAGCCCGCGATCGGAGCCCGCGGTCTGGATCAACCGTGCTGAAGCAGGTAGTCCCCCAGCGCAAGCAAGCTCGCCTTGTAGCTCGACGCCGGGAAGGGCGCCAGGGCATCCCGCGCGCGGGCGAAGTACCGATGGGCTGCCCGGCGGCAGGTGGCGGGAACCTTGTGGCGCAGCGCCTCCTCCTTCAACGCCTTGAGCTGATCCTGCACCTCCTCCGTGGAACGGGCCCCGTTGCCGTTGAACCACTGCGCCATCCGACTTCGCAGCTCCGGCCCGCCCCTGTCCCTCAAGAATAGAAGGGGCAGCGTCATCTGCCCCAGCGCCAGATCGGTCCCGAGAGACTTGCCCTGCACCCCCTCATCACCCACCAGATCCTGCGTGTCGTCCAGGATCTGAAAGGCGAGCCCAAAACAGCTTCCAAAAACAGCCAGCCGGCCTGCGGCGGCGGGCGAGGCCCCTCCCAGGAGTGCGCCGGCCTGTGACGCGGCGCCCATGAGGGAAGCAGTCTTCCACTCGATGATCTTGAGATACCGTGAGCGGGTCAGGGTCAGGTCGTACTGGTGCTGGATTTGCGCTACCTCTCCCTCGCAGACCGTCCGGGCAGTGTCGGACATGAGCCGCAGCACCTCGGGATTCCTCAGCTCGCTGAGCAGGCAGAAGGCCTTCGAGTACAGGTAATCGCCGGAGAGGACCGAGAGGGTGTCGCCCCATTTGGCGTTCAGGGTGGAGAGCCCCCGCCGGAGGGAGGCCCCGTCAATCACATCGTCGTGAAGCAGGGTGGCGGTGTGGATCATCTCCACTGCGGCGGCCAAGCGGACCGCCTGGCCCGATCGTCGGGAGGAGCCGCTGGCCGATCGGCGGGAGGCGTGCGCGAGTGAAGCGGCCAGGAGCGCCAACGCGGGCCGAATCCGCTTGCCCGGCATGCGCGCCACATGCCGGGTGAGCTCGCCCATGAGACCGGATCGGGCCGCGCCGTCCGAGGCCAGCTCCTTGAGGAGCAGCGCCTCAGCGGCTTGAAGCTGCGATTGAATCGGCTGGTAGATCTCGGCCAGCTTCATCGTCACCCTCGCTGTAGATGCGCAGGATCTCGTACTTCGTGTTCCTCTGCGCGGGAACCCGGCCTGCCCCGCGGATGAGGCGTATCGCCTCCGCCCGGTCCACGCGGTAGATCATCCCCGTGGCGCCCACCACCACCTCGTCCACCAGGATGCCCCCGAAATCGTTCGCCCCAAATTGCAGGGCCAGCTGAGCCAGCTTCGGTCCCTCGGTCACCCAGCCGGCCTGGATGTTCGGGACGTTGTCCAGCACGAGCCGCGCCAGGGCGATGATCTTCAGATACTCCATCCCGCCCGCCGGCGGGGTATCCAGCACGGTGTGTCCCCTCTGGAAGCTCCAGGGGATGAAGGCCCGGAACCCCTGCGTCTCGTCCTGAAGCCGGCGCAAGGCGATGAGATGCTCCACCCGCTCCGCGGCCGTTTCCACCATCCCGTACGTCATGGTGCAGGTGCTCTTCAACCCCGCTTCGTGCGCGGCCCGGTGGACCGCAAACCAGCCGGCGGCGGAGAGCTTCTTGGGGCTCACCTCCTGCCGAACCCGCTCGACCAGAATCTCGGCCCCGCCGCCGGGCATGGAGTCCAATCCGGCCGATTTCAGCGCTTCAAAAACCTCCCGATAGCTCTTCCCGGAAACGAAAGCCATCGTGTCGATCTCCGGCGCGGAGAAGCAGTGCAGGTGGATCTGCGGGAATCGGGCCTTGATCGCCCGGCACAGCTCTTCGTAGAAGGCGAGCGGCAGCTCCGGATCCAGCCCTCCCTGCAGAAGGACCTGCGTTCCCCCCATCGCCGCCAGCTCTGCGACCCGCCGCAGGATCTCTTCGGTCGGAAGCCGGTACGCCTCCGGGTGGCCGGGCGGCCGATAGAAGGCGCAGAAGGAGCAGTCGGCCACGCAGGCGTTGGTGTAGTTGATGTT
>CAYFHV010000105.1:0-5541 GCA_964343105.1 uncultured Planctomycetia bacterium
CCCTCGGTTCCGCCCCGAGAGCGGAGGCGTCAGCCGGAGCGATGATCCTGGGCGTCGACGTCGGGGGGACGCTCGTCAAGATGGGCCTGGTTCAGGGCCGAAGGGTCATCTCCTGGAGGGTCTTTTCCACGGCGGAGTGGAGGAGCCCGCGCCGGATGGAACGGGGTCTGGTGGAGGCGATCCGGATGCTCACCCGGGGGCGAAGGGAGCGGCTGCGTGGCGTGGGGGTGGGGATTCCTGGGCTGGTCCGTTACCCGGAGGGCATGGTCGACTCCTGCGCCAATCTTCCGGGATGGAGGGGCGTTCCGCTGCAAGCCCGCCTGCGGCGGCGATTGGGACTGCCTGTTTGCGTGGACAACGATGTCCATGCCGTCACGCTGGCGGAATGGCGTTACGGGGCGGGACGAGGAAGCCGGACCCTTCTCTGCCTGACCTTGGGAACAGGGGTGGGTGGGGGACTGGTTCTGGGTGGGCAGTTGTACCGCAGCCGGTTCGGCCCCGCCGCGGAGATCGGCCACCTGCCGATGGGGGAAGAGGGTCCCCGGTGCTCCTGCGGCGGCCGGGCTTGCCTGGAACGGTATGTGGGCAACCGGGACATTCTCCGAGAGGTCCGTCGCCAGCTGCGGGGAGGGACGAAAAGCCTGCTCCGGGATCTTGTGGGCGGCCGGCTTTCGGAGATTACACCGGAGCTCATCGATCGGGCCTGCGCCCGGGGAGACCGGTTCGCACGCCAGACCTGGAAGAGGGCGGGTGAACGGATTGGGCTCGCCCTGGTGGATGCGATTCATCTCGTCTGCCCCGACCGGATCGTCATCGGGGGCGGGCTGGGCAAGGCGGGCCGCTGGATCCTCGGCCCGATCCGCCGGACCGTCCGGGCCCGATCCATGCGCGGTCTGCCATCCATCCCGATCGTCCCAGCACGGCTCGGCTCTGCCGCCGGGGTGATCGGCGCGGCCCTTCTCGTTCAGGAAGCTCGGGGCGCCGGTTTCAGAGAATGAGTCCGCTCGATCCGGGCGCCAGGCGGCGGCTGACGACTGCGGCGTTGCTGTCCTTGGCCTACGTTGGGGTCTCCTCCGGAGTGGCGTTCGCGGCGGGCGAGGAGCCGGTCACTGTCCGGGCGGATCAGGTGGAGTATTTCGATGCCCTGAACAAGGTGGTCGCTTCGGGAAACGTGGAGGCGATCTACCGGGACGCGAAGGTCACCTGCGAGCAGGCGACCATCTACATGACGACCAAGGACGCCTACCTGCGCGGGCGGGTTCACCTCTTTCAGCTGGACGGCTTGCTCAAGGGAGAGGAGATCCTCTACAACTTCCGGACCCGGAAAGGAACCGTCCTCTCCGGTGAGGGCCAGGCCGGCCCGTGGTTCTCCAAGGGGGACCGGGCGGAGAAGTTTGCTCCGGATGGGTTTGTCCACCGGGCGGGGTACCTGACGAGCTGCGATTTCGAGAAGCCGCACACCCGCCTGCAGGCGAGGGAGGTGCGGGTGTACCTGGATGACCGTGTGGTGCTCCGGAACGCGGTCATGTACGTGGGAGACGTCCCCCTCTTCTACCTGCCCTCCTACACGCATCCGCTGGACGACAAACGGCCGCGGGTGACGATCATCCCGGGAAAGGACAAGCAATGGGGCCTTTTCCTGCTTACCGCCTGGCGGGTGTACATCCATGAGAACCTGCAGGGGCGCTTCCATGTGGACTACCGGGAGCGCTTGGACCTGGCCACGGGGCTTGATCTTAAGTACACGCTTCCCGTCGGAGGGGAGGGGATCTTCCGGGAATATTATACCCTGGAACGTTCCCTCGCGCGGGATCACTTCTACAGCAGGTTCTCTAGTCCCCAGGACGACCAGCCCTCGAAGGAGCGGGAGCGCTACCGGTTTCAGCTCAGGCACATCTGGCAGATGGACGAGGAGACGCGGGCGACGCTGGAGTATCACCACACCAAGGACCCCGACGTGGTCAAGGATTTCTTCCTGCGGGAGTTTGAGGAGAGCAGCAGCAGCCCGGCCAGTTATTTCCAGATTGTCCGCGGCACCCCATGGTATGGGCTGACCTTTGTCATGCGCAAGCGCGTGAACCGCCACGAAACGGTCACCCAGCAGCTGCCCTCCATTCAACTGGACATCCGGCCGCTGGAGCTGCCCTGGCTGCCCGGCCTGCAGCCCCGTCACAGGGAGCTGGGCAAGCTCCCCAAGGAGTTTCGGGAGGAGATCGAGCCAGGGTGGTTCTACCGCTCTTTGTACACCTATGAGCACTCGAGTGTCGGCGCTCCGCGGGAGGGCACAAAGGAATCGCTCCTGAGTTTCAACACCAAGCAGGAGATCTACCATCCCCTGCGGTTGTTTCGTTGGCTGAACCTGAGGCCTTTCTTCCAGTTCCGGCAGGCGAGCTTCTCGCGGGGCGCGAAGGAGACAGCGCCGCAGTTCCGCCAGCAGGCGGGCACGGGAATCGACCTGAGCAGCAAGTTCTTCCGCATCTTCGATGTGGAAACGGATTTCTTGGGGCTGAATCTGCACCGGATTCGGCATGTGGTGACCCCCACACTGGCTTACGAGTACCAGGCCAAACCCACCCTTTCAGCCGACCGGCTGTTCCGTTCCGATGGGTTGGCCAAGAGCCACGCCCTGACGCCAGGCATCGAGAACAAGCTTCAGACGAAGCGTCTGTGGGATGAAGATTGGACGACGGTGGATGTAGCGAGGTTTCTTGTCTCGACCCCCTACGACATAGAAGGGGCCTCCGGCCGTGGAGGGGAATGGGGCAATTGGTTGCTGGATGTGGAGATGCTGCCGTACTCCTGGCTTCGGCTCGAGTCGGACACCACGTGGGACCCCCACATCCGGAAGTTTTCGACGATCAATGCAGATCTCATCGCGCAGCCGGGGCTGAACAAGGGCATGGCAGGTCGCCGCATGGGGGAGTCCGGCTCGAGCGATGGGGATCTCTCCAAAGAGGTTCCCTGGGCGGTGGGGTTGGGTTGGCGGTATCAGCGCGACACCAGCGCTCAACTCACGCTGGAGACCGAGTTCAACCTAGGACAGAAATGGAGGGCGGGGATCTATCAGGCGTTCGACGTGAAGCGGTTCATCACCGAAACCAGGCCCGAAGGGTCGCGGACCGTGAAGAAGGTTTACGATGTTCCCGAATACGAGTACCGGCTCCGCCGGGACCTCCACGAATGGACCGTCGAGCTCATCTTCAACGTCCGCCGCCAGCAGGGAGAAACGATCTTCATTCTCTTCCGGCTGAAGGCTGCGCCGGAGCTCCCGCTGGAGTTCGAGCGCAGCTACCACAGGCCTAAGGCGGGACGAAACTTCCCCTTGGGGGGAAGCCCCAGCCGATAGTGGTATAATTTTCTTTTTCATGGGCGAGATAACCGCATGAAGATCTCCATCATTGGGGCCGGGCACGTCGGCCTGGTCACCGGGGCCTGTTTCGCCGAGCTGCACCACCGGGTGACCTGTGTTGACAGCAACCGGAAGAAGATCGACTCCCTGAAGCGGGGAAAGGTCCCGTTCTACGAACCGGGGCTGGAGCCGATGGTCCGCCGAAACTTAAGGCAGGGGCGGCTCTCCTTTACGGGCTCCATCGGGGAGGGGGTCCGGCAGTCGGAGGTGATCTTCATCGCCGTGGGGACCCCCCCGCTGGAATCGGGCGACGCGGACCTGACCGGTGTGGAGTCCGTTGTCCGCCAGGTAGCGCAGGCGATGACCGGCTATCGCCTCATCGTGGAGAAGTCCACGGTGCCCGTGGAGACCGGCAGGTGGATCGAGCGGACCCTGAGGACCTTCGTCCGTCGGCAGGTTCCGTTCGATGTGGCCTCCAACCCGGAGTTCCTCCGGGAAGGTTCGGCGATTGGGGACTTCATGAAGCCGGACCGGATCGTGCTGGGGGTGGAGTCGGAGCGGGCGAAGAAAACGCTCACCTCGCTGTACAAACCGTTCCACGCGCCGCTCGTGGTGACCGACATCGCCAGCGCCGAGCTCATCAAACATGCGTCGAACGCCTTCCTTGCGACGAAGATCTCCTACATCAACGCCGTGGCGAGCCTGTGCGAACGGGTGGGGGCGGACGTGGAGCAGGTGGCGTACGGGATGGGGCTGGACCGGCGGATCGGCAGCGCGTTCCTTAAGGCCGGCGCGGGATACGGCGGTTTTTGCTTTCCCAAGGACCTCGAGGCGTTCATCCGGATTGCAGAGAAGCGGGGATACGACTTCCGCCTCCTCAAGGAGGTCCGGCGGATCAATGAGGAGCAGCGGAGGCTCATCCTCAAGAAGGTGGAGGAGCAGCTCTGGAATGTGAAGGACAAGACGGTCGGGGTTCTGGGGCTTGCCTTCAAGCCCAACACCGACGACCTCCGCTTCGCCCCCTCGCTGGAGGTGATTGAATCCCTCCTCAAGGCCGGTGCGCGGGTGCGCGCGTTCGATCCCAGGGCGAACGAGGCCGCCAGGGGGCTGCTCAACGGGGTCGCGTTGGCTGCAGATCCCTACCGGCTGGCCAAGGGATGCGACTGCCTGGTGGTGCTCACCGAATGGAAGGAATTTCAGGAGCTGGATCTGAAGCGCGTCAAGCGGCTCATGAAGCAGCCGGTCGTGGTGGACGGGCGGAACCTGTACGATCCCGGGAAGATGAGGCGATTGGGTTTCCGCTACAGCGCGATCGGGCGCGGGAAGCCGGGGGAAACGGGATGACGGATGGGAGGGGGAGGCCGCTGATCGCAGGGGTGCAGGTGAAACCGCTCAAGGTGATCCCGGACGACCGGGGGCGCCTCATGGAGATCCTGCGCAGCGACGAGCCGATCTTCGAGCGCTTCGGCCAGGTGTACGTCACCACAGCCAGGCCGGGCGTGGTGAAGGCCTGGCACTATCACAAGCTCCAGGCCGATCACTGGGCCTGCCTGATGGGAAAAGCCAGGGTGGGGTTGTATGATGCACGCGAGGGATCCCCGACACACGGGCAGGTGAATGAGTTTCTTCTGACGCCGGAGAAGCCCATCCTGATCAAGATCCCCATCGGGGTCTACCACGGCTTCAAGGGATTGGATCCGGAGACAGAGACCATGATCATGAACGTGCCGACCCTGCCGTACAACCACACGACGCCGGACGAGTACCGGGCAGATCCCTACGATCGGAAGATCCCCTTCGACTGGCGCGTCGAGGCGGCGGTGACCCAATGAAGGGGGTGATCCTGGCGGGCGGTCTGGGCTCGCGGCTGCGGCCGCTCACGAACGTGACCAACAAGCACCTCCTTCCGGTCTACGACAGGCCGATGATCTTCTTTCCCCTTCAGGCGCTGGTGGAGGCGGGGATCCGGGAGATCCTGATCGTCACGGGGGGGAACAACTCCGGGGATTTCCTGCGCCTCGTCGGAAACGGCGCGGCGTTCGGCCTGAAGCATGTGAACTACACGTATCAGAAGGGGGAGGGCGGGATCGCGGAGGCGCTGGGCCTGGCGGAGCATTTCGCCGATGGGGAGAAGCTGGTGGTGATCCTGGGAGACAACATCCTCCAGCGGGGGATCGCGCGGTACGTGGAGG
>CAYFHV010000106.1:0-5312 GCA_964343105.1 uncultured Planctomycetia bacterium
GGCATCTCCCAGGCCCGCTCCCCCGAGCGGCTGGCCGCCTCCTTGACCTGCTCGTTCCAGCCGGGACGATTGCCCGTGAGCGCCATGCAGTGGGACCCCAGCGCGATGATGCAGGCCCCGGTCAGGGTCGCCAGGTCCACCATCGCCGCCGGCTTGAGGCGCTGCGCGTAGCCAAGCGCATCCGCCAGGACCAGGCGCCCTTCCGCGTCGGTGTTGATGACCTCGATCGTCTTGCCCCCCAGGGCCCGGACCACATCGCCCGGCTTCTGCGCCGATCCGCTCGGCAGGTTCTCGGTCGCCGGGACAAGCCCCACCACGTGAACCGGCAGCTTCAGCGCCGCCACCGCGCGCAGCGCCCCCAGCACCGCGGCCCCGCCGGACATGTCGTACTTCATCTGCTCCATCTTCTCGGATGACTTGATGGAGATCCCGCCGGAGTCAAAGGTGATCCCCTTGCCCAGGAAGACCAGCGGCCGCTTCGAATCCCCGCCCCTGCCCCGGTATTCCAGGACGATGAACCGGGAGGGCTCGCGCGACCCGCGCGCCACCCCGAGGATGGCATTCATCCCCAGCCGCCGCTGCGCCGCCGGATCCAGGACCTTGCACCGGAACCGAAACCGCCGCGCCGCGGCCCTGGCCTCCTGGGCCATCGCCGTCGGGGTCAGCCGATTGGACGGACGGTTGACCATGTCCCGCGCCCAGCAGACCGACTCGGCGATCGCCTGTCCGCGCCGCAGGCCCCTCTGGGCGGCGGCCCGCTCCGTCGCCCCAGCCACGACGACGGTAACGGTTTTGAGGACCCTCTTCTCCTTTGGGGAGAGGGTCTTCAGCTCACCGTAGCGGTACGTCCCCAGGATCGTTCCCTCGGCGACCGCCTGCGCCACTTCTTCCGTGCCCGCCTTCGGCACCGCCGGAAGCCCCCGGGCGAAGGAGCTGAACCCGCTCTCCAGCGCCCGGCGCGCCGCGCTGCCCGCGGCCTGCCGGATCCGCTCCAGGGTCAGATCCTCCCTCTTGCCGATGCCCGCCAGGACAACCCACTGGTTTCCCACCGGGAGCAGAAACGTCTCATTGAGCTTCCCCTCGAACCGGCCGTTTCGGAGGAGATCCCCAACGGCCCGGCGGATCGGGGCGGGCCACGCGCCGGCCCAATCCGGCAAGCCCTTCCCCTCGACCACCGGCAGCGCCATCGGCTGCCTCTGTCGCGTGAGCGTCCCCTGAACCACCGCGAATCTCATACGGTCACCTTCGAACCTCTCCCTCTCCTCGAGGACAATGCGCCATGCAGTCTGACCAGTAGCTGATCGATCTGCGACTCCGTCGTCTGCGGCCCAAACGTGAAGACCAGTGTCCCCAGCGCTGCTGCCTCCTCGACCCCCATCGCCTTCAGCACGTGCGACGCCTTCCGGGTCTGGGCGGTGCAGGCGCTGCCCAACCCCACCGCCACCCCCTGCAGGTCCAGGGCCAACGCCAGCGCCTCCCCATCCAGATCCGGAAAGCTGATGCTGAGGTGGCCGGGCAAGCGCTCGGTGGGATGTCCGTTGAGCCGCGCCTCGGGCCAATCATTTAGGATACCTCGGAGCAGGCGATCTCGTAAAGGGGCAAGCCGTCCCTGCAGATCGGGTAGCTCCTGCGCAGCCGCTCTGGCCGCCTCGGCCATCCCCACCATCCCGAGCAGATTCTCGGTGCCGGCCCGCCGCCCCTCCTCCTGCGCCCCCCCGACGAGGAGCGGCTGGATCCGGGTCCCCCTGCGCAGCACCAGCGCCCCCGCCCCCGGCGGCCCGCCCAGGGGGCCGGAAGCCAGGGTCAGCGCGTCCACACCGCACCTCATCCAATCGATCGCCACCTGTCCGGCGGCCGCCGTCGCGTCGCTATGGAAAAGAATCCCTCTGGCTTTGACGCGGCGGGCCAGCTCCGCAATCGGCTGCACCGTTCCCACCTCGCCGCTGGCCCACTGGACGGAGACCAGCGCGGTGCGCGGGGTGAGCGCCTCCTCCAGCCGGGCCGGCTCCACCCGCCCGAACCGATCCACCGGAAGAACCGTCGCCTCCCAGCCCCTCTTCTCCATGCGGCGGACCGTCTGCAGGATCGAGAGGTGCTCCACCGCCGACACGACCAGATGGTTCCCTCGAGCGGCATGGGCCTCGCAGAGTCCCCACAACGCCCAGGCGTTGGACTCGGTCGCGCAGGAGCTGAATAAAACCTCCTCGGAGCGGGCCCCCAGCGACGCGGCGACCTGGGCGCGCGCCTCCTGAAGCCACCGGGCCGCGCCACGCCCCTCGGCGTGCGGACTGGAAGGGTTCCCCGCCTGCTCGAGCGCCTGGTGAATCGCGCGGCGGACCGAGTCCTTTAACGGGGCCTGGTTCTGATGATCGAAGTAGAGGCGATCCATGCGGGAGAGGTCGTTTCCAACCCGCATCTTACCAGATGCTTAGCGCCTTTTCATCCCTCTTTCCATCGGCGGATCGGCTATACTCCCTAATGAGGTCACAAGCGGCATGTTCGACTCAAACCTGTTGGCGATACCCCATGTCGTCGTCGGGGCACTGCTGATTCTGTTGGGTGCGGCGGTGGTAGCCCGGGAGAGGGCGAACCTGGTGAGTTTGCTCTTTTGCACCATGGTCCTCATCGGCGCCCTCTGGCAACTGAGCACCACGCGGCTCATCCTCTCTGCCGATCCCTCCGCTGCGCTTGCATGGGCCAGGATCGACAAGGCGGCGGTGGCCTTCCTCCCGACCCTGGTCACCCTCTTCACCCTGACCATGGTGCAGAAGCTGCGCTCCTATCGGATGCTGGCGTGGTGTGCCGGTATGTCCTCCCTGCTCTTCACCAGCCTCGCCGTGGGAACCAACCTCTTCGTGGGGGGAGTCCACCATTACCGCTGGGGTTACTATGCCCAGTACGGCCCGCTTTCCGCTCCGTTCCTGGCCTTCTTCTTCGGCCTCATGCTCTTCAACCTGCGCCTCTACTGGGTCGAGTACCGCAGGGCCAACTCCCAGATCACCCGGAGCCGGCTCCGGTGTCTCCTCTTCGCCTTCGCGATCGCCTACCTGGCGTCGGTGGATTACCTGCCCGGTTTCGGCGTGCCGCTCTATCCGATCGGGTACCTGCCGGTCTTCGTCTTCACCGTGATGGTGGCCCTGACCATCTGGCGGTACCGCCTCGTGGACATCACCGCGGCCTTTGCAGCCCGCCAGATCCTCCGCACCATGGCGGACGCCCTGTGGGTGATCGACCAGGAGGGGATCATCCGCGTGGTCAACCAGTCCGCCTGCCAGCTGTTGGGGGCCCCCGAGGAAACGCTGGTCGGCCAGCCGGTCTGGGGGGTGAGCAGCCAGCTGCTCCCCGGGGATCGGTTCCACACCATCCTGCGGGCCAGGGTCATCCAGTCCTACATCACCGATCTCCAGCGCCCCGGGGGCCGCTGGATCTGCCTGGAGATCAACGCCTCCTGCCTCCGGGACGACCAGGGTGAACCGGTCGGGGTAGTCTGCATCGCCCGGCCCGCATCTGCCTCCGCCTACCGAAAAGCCGTCTAGCCGGCTGGAAGCTTTTCCGTTATACTGTGCATCGGAATCCGAATCCTCAAGAAACTTAGGGGACGCCCCGCCTGAGGCGGGACTGGCATACGCGCATGCTTGAGGGGCATGTGCACACTTTCACAACACAAAAGAATCTAGGAGAAATGACAGGTCGCAATAAGGTCGCAATTCGAAGTAGCCACATCAGGATTACAGCTTCACGAGGGCAGCGAAAAGCGACAGATGGGGCGAAGCTTTTAGGAGGGGAATGAAGTGACGATTACAGATCGGATCGAGGTCAATCCCAAGGTGATGTTAGGAAAACCGGTCATCCGTGGAACACGGATTCCGGTTGAGCTGATCCTGCGGAAGTTAAGCGAAGGGATGAACGAAAAAGATCTGCTGGAGGCATATCCAAGGTTGACGCGTGAGGACATCCATGCGGCTATCCGCTACGCAGCGGACACCTTGTCTCACGAGGAAACAGTTCTATTGACTTCAACCAGACGCGCTGTTGGCAGGTAGGGGATGCGGTTTCTCGCAGATGAAAGTTGTGATTTTGCTGTAGTCCGCGCTCTGCGAGAGGCCGGATACGATGTATTCGCTGTGGCCGAAGGGTTTCGACAGGCTGACGATGTACAAATTATTGAGCGGGCTATCCGTGAGGATCGGATCTTGATCACAGAGGATAAGGACTTCGGGCAGTTCTTCTTTGCTCATCAAGGAAAGAGGCCGCGAGGCGTTGTCCTTCTGAGATATCCTTCCAGGGCTAGAGGGATGTTATCGCAGGATGCGGTACGCTTGGCCAGCCGGCACGGCAGGAAACTGAAAGGCTGTTTCGTTGTCATGGAACCCGGTCGGGTTCGCATCACGCGGTGACGAGAAACTTGCGATACCTCTGTTTTTCTGTTCTGAAAGGATGAAATGGGAGACATATTGAAATCGGATGTTTTTCATCGCACCAGAGCCCAAGGTGCCATTGTCAGTGATGCAACGTACAATCTCTTCATTGGGCTCGTTCTTTGTTGGGGGTTGCTGGTTAACTGGCTGCTCGTTCGGTATGTTAGCTCTGCTTGGCTGTTGAGCATTAATGTTTGGCTCTTCCTGATTGCGTATTTCGCTTCGTGTTTTTACGGTGTGTATCTGTTCAATAAATCGACAGACCCCTCCATCAGTTTCATCGGTTATAACTTCGTGGTAGTTCCGTTTGGGCTGGTGGTGAATATGATTGTCAGTCGGTATGAGCCGACGTTGGTGTTGGAGGCGATACAGGTAACCGCTCTGGTTACGATTACTATGATGGTGTTGGGCAGCTTGTTTCCAGGATTCTTTCAAGCCATCTACGGCGCATTGGTCGTGGCGTTGTTGGCCGTGATTGTGATAGAGCTTTTCCAAATTTTCATATTGCGGATGCACAACGACTGGATTGATTGGGCGGTTGTGTTCATCTTTTGTGGTTATGTTGGATATGATTGGGGGCGGGCGAATCGCATCCCCAAGACAGTTGATAACGCCGTTGATAGCGCGGCCGCAATCTACATGGATGTTATTAATCTGTTCGTACGGATATTGCGTATCTTGGGCCGAAGGAAGCGCTAATTACTTCCAGAAACTGCTTACATCAGACACTCTAGAAATAGATACTTAGGGGACGCCCCGCCTGAGGCGGGACTTCCCTGGAACTGTGCACTAACCGTGCACGAGAAACTTAGGGGACGTGGCGGAACTGGCATACGCGCATGCTTGAGGGGCATGTGCCGCAAGGCTTGGAGGTTCAAATCCTCTCGTCCCCAT
>CAYFHV010000107.1:0-5238 GCA_964343105.1 uncultured Planctomycetia bacterium
TCCGCCTGCGGGTCGCCCCGAACCGCCTGGACGGAGAGGGTGGGAAGGGCCGCCTGCGCCATGGAGATCCCGAACAGGGCCAGCGGCAGGTGGAGAAACCGATGCGCGAAGTAGAGCGCCGCCACCCCTCCCTGCCCGACGAGCTGTCCGAAGGAAGCGAAGATCGTGTCCACCAGCACGGAGATCTGATGGACCCCGCTGCCGACCGCACGGGGAATCATGAGCTGTCCCACCTCGCGCACGCCGGGATGCTGCGTCCACCGCGGCCGCAGGCCGAACCCCTCTCGCCGCAGGGCCGGGATCTGGATGAGGAGCTGAGCCAGCCCTCCGACGATGATCCCCCACGCGAGCCCCTTTGCCTCCGGACGCCAGAGAAGCAGCCCCGCGATCATGCAGAGGTTGAGCAGGGCCGGCCCAAGACTGGGGAGGGCGAAGTGGTGGACGCTGTTGAGCAGCCCCATGAAGAAGGCGGCCAGGCCGACGAGACCGATGAAGGGAAAGAGGATGCGGGTGAGCTCCGTGGTGAGCTGAAGAAGCGCCGGGTCGGAGGCAAAGCCGGGTGCCACCCATCGCACGAGCCACGGGGCGGCCGCCACACCCGCCGCCGAGATCCCGACCGCTCCGAGAAGCACCCGCACCCAGAGGGCCTGGGCGAGCCGCAGCCATTCCTCCCGCCCGCGGGCCGTGCGCGTGCCGCTGAAGACCGGGACGAAGGCGGCATTGGCCGCCCCCTCACCCACCAGATCCCTCAGCAGGTTCGGCACGCGGAAGGCGACCACGAAGGCCTGTGCGGTGAGCGAGGTGCCGTAGGAGACGGCGATCAGCCAGTCCCGCGCGAAGCCCAGGATCCGGCTTAAGGCCGTGGTGATTCCGACGATCCCGGCGGAGCGGAGGAGGGACTCGGGGTGGTGAGCCGGCGGGGTTGACACCTTCGACAGCGCTGTGATACCTTCAGCCGCCATGCCGAACACCCGTTCTGCCGCCAAGCGAATGCGGGCGGACGTCCTGAGGCGGCTGCGGAATCTTCACGTCAAATCCGAGCTCAAGACCCTGATGCGGAGGTTCTCTGCCGCCGTGCAAGCGGCAAGCAAGGAGCAGGCCCAGGCGGCCTACCGGCTTCTCGCCGGGCGCCTGGACCAGGCGGCGAGCAAAAGGGCGCTGCACCGGAAGACCGCCTCACGGAAGAAATCGCGCCTTGCCCGCATGCTGGCCAAGCTCCGCTAGGCCCACCCGGCTCCATCACCCCGTCGCCAAGGAGGAAAGCCGCACCAGAAGCTCGTCCGCCGAAAGCTCCGGCGCAGGATCCCCCCGCTTGAGCCGCCGGTCGGCCCGCAGGATCTGACGCAGCTCCTGCCGGAGGCGCCGCTCATCCCAGGAGGCCGGTCGCCCGCTCACCCTTCTGCGGAAGAAGTCGGCACGCGACCCTGGGCGCCCGCCTCGGCGCGCTTCCCAGAGCATGCGCAGATACCAGCCGAGCGCTCCCAGGAACTGATCCGGCGTCATCCGTCCCTGTCCCAACGCGGTGTGCAGCGCTTCGATCGCGCGGCCCGGCTGTCCTGCAGCCGCCGAATCCAGGATGTCAAAGGCGCTCTCCCGCAGCGAGGGCGGGATGAGCGCCTCCACGTGCGCGACCGTGATCTCCGGCGCAGGCCCCGCAAGAAGGGCCAGACCCTCCAGGGCCAGCTCCAGCGCCGAGGGATCGGTCCCCCTATGGCGCACCAGAAGCTCCGCAGCGCGCGGCTGGATCCGCTTCCCCAGCGCCCCGGCCTGTTCCGGGATCCAGCGCCCAAGATCCGGGCCCTCGCACCAGACGACGACCGGACGCTCCCCTCCTCGCTGCCACTCCGCCGGGATCGTCTTCTCTCTGCCCCTGAATCGTTCCGCGCAGAGTACCAGACAGCTCTTCGGGTTGGGACGGCTCAGGTACGACTCCAGCCAGGGGGCCGTCTCCGGGGTGAGCTCCTCCCAGCCGTCCACCACCACCAGCCGGCGGGGGGAACCCATCGGCGAGGTGGCCAGCGCCTCCAGGATCGGCGCCGCCTCGACCGAACCATCCAGCCGGATGGAATCGGCCTCCTCAAAGCCCGGCGCGAGGCACCGGCGCCTCAGCTCCTCGATCTGCTTCCTCCGGCTCCACCGCTCCGGCCCCACGCAGAGGACGACCGCCGGGATCGGCGCCGCCATCTGCCGGTTCTGAAGCCGGCTCTCACCAGTATTCAATGACCCACTCCACGATCCGCCGCGAGAAATCGGTGACCAGCTCGTCCACCGCCGCGCTCTCGCTCTTGGCCGAGGCCCCCGTCACGAAGTAGGTGGTGTCCGCCACCAGGCCCCGGTCCTCCAGAAGAACCTTCCCCGCCCTGTTCCTGAGGGCGACCGCCGCGGAGAGATTCAGCCGGTACTCCTCCACCGTCTCGTCATCCAGCCGCCGGACCGCCTGCCGGTAGAAATCCAGAAGCTCACCTTTCAGGAGGAGATCCGCCTGCTCCGGCCGGTTGCTCACGCGCAGGTTCCCGTCAAAGAGGAACCGGTCGATCACCCCCCGGGTCACCTTCTCCTCCAGCTCCGGCACGTTGGTGATGAACCCCACCCGCTCGCTCACCTCGTCCGTGATCGGGATCCGGTTCTGGAACGGCTCGACGTAGATCGTCCGATAGGTGGAGGGGAGCAGGCGCGTGGCGGTGTAGCCGCAGGAGGAGAGGAGCGCCGCGCACAGCAGGAGAAGGATGGGAGGTCTCATTGGCTGAGAACGCCTTTGGATTCGATCTCTTTCAGCTTCGAGACCGCCTCCGCGGCCTCAGCGGTTTGGGGATATTCTTTCACCAGCTCCTGGTAGTAGATCGCGGCGGAGGCGAGGTGCCCCTGCTTCTCGTAATAGGCCGCGATCTCCGCCAGACCCCTGGCCTTGACCTCGTGCAGCTGCAACAGACTCTGCTCGGCCTGCGGGACGAGGTCGCTGTCCGGATGGCCCTCAATGAACTTCCCGTGCCAGTCAATCGCCTCGTTGGTGGCGGACTGATCGTAGCTGGGCTTGAGCGAGAGCTGCCGGGCGCAGAAGGCCACCTTGAACCTCGCCTGCTCCACCAGCGGAGAGGTCGGATACTCATCCGCCACCCTCTGGAAGGCGCGGTTGGCCTCCTCGTAGCGGTTCTGCCGAAGATAAGACTCGCCCAGCCGCAGCTGCGCCCGCGCCCCGTACTCCCCGTAGGGCGCGTGATCCACCACGTGCTGGTAGATCTCGATCGCCTTGTCCAGCGCCGGGATCTTGATGGGGCCGACCAGGGTGAGGCGCTGCCCCTGATAGAGCTGCTCCGCGATCTGGAACTGCCGTTCGATCGCGTCCTGGAACCGGGGACTGAAGGGATAGATCTCCACCAGCTTCTTGTAGGCGGAAAAGGCCGGCCCGGCCCGGCCGATGAGCTCAAAGCAGACCCCCGCGAGGTACTGCGCCTCCGGGGCCAATTCGGAGCGGGGATAGGCGGCCACGAGGCGCAGGAACTCCTTCACTGCGCGGCGATAGTTCCGCTCCTCAAAGAAGCCGACCGCCCAGTCCATCTGGGCGCTGGGGGTATCCTTCGGGGCGTACTTCGGGTTCACCCATCGGCGGGTCTGGGGGGTCCATACCCAGGCGGCCTGGACCTCGGTCGCCAGCAGGGATAAAAGGAGAAGGATGGTGAAGAGTCTGACCCTGTTCATGGGGCAATCGCTGGGAATTGTTCGCTACGATACCACAGCCCGCCGCGGGTCGTCCAGCCCGCCAGCCGGGGACGGTCCGCCGGGGACCGTCAGCTGAGGACCAGGCCCCGTTCCACGCAGTCGGCGAGAAGCTCGTGGTCCGTCGGGGTGACCTCGACGAACTGCAGCCCGCACTCGTAGGAGTCGGAGAAGCTGCCTTGGCGGGTCCAGACCACCCTGCCGATGGCCTTTCGCGGCTCGGCGGTCACCCCGGGCACGGAAAGGAGCAGCATCAGGCGCGCATCCTTTGGAAAGAATCGGATCCCGCCCAGCCGGAGGCCGCCGGCACTGACATCCTTTGAGAGGCAGCCGGCGTATTGCTGCTGGGGTTTATAAAGATCCCGGAATCGAACCTCGGTCTTGCAAGGCAGGCGCCGGTACCGGCGCCGCTCGTCGAGGGGCCCAACTGAGCCGTTGCCTGAAGCCGCCATCGCGAGCGTGGTGAGAACCTTCCGACAGAAAGTATAGCATGGGACCAGCCCGGTTTCTAATTTTTTTACATCTGCCAGCAGCTCCAGCCGGGGGAAGCCATCCACCGCACCGCCGCCCGCAGCCCAGCCGTCAACCACTCAAAGCTCGCGGCGAAGGGAACCGCCGCCGGAGGCCAGAGGAGCGCGGCGCCGTAGAGTGCCAATCCCACCGCGATCGCCAGGGACGCCCACGGGACGACGAGCAGGTTGGCCAGCGGCCCCACCCAGCTCACCAGATGAAAATGCCACGCCAGGAAAGGCAGTGTTGCGATCCACGCCCCGCAGGAAACCCCGACCGCCTCCGCCAGCGGACGCCAACGCAAGGCCGGCAGGAGCCGCCTCGACAGCCAGGAGCCGACGCTGAAGATCCCGCCCACCGCGGCGAACGAAAGCTGGAAGCTCACGTCGGCCAGAGCCCTCGGATCCAGCGCCAGGATGACGAACCCTGCAGCGCCGGTCAGATTCAGCGCAGAGACCGGCCAGCCCTTCCCTTTCCCCCAGCAGAAGAGAAGCCCGGTGAGCGTCGAGCGGACGATCGGCACCTTCATGCCGGTCAGGACGCAGTAGGTCGCCAGGATCCCCGCGAGCGACCCGTAGAGCATCCCTCGCGGAAACCGGAGGATCATGAGCACCGTCAGCGCGATGAAGCCGATCAGCCCCACATGCAGGCCGGACACCACCAGCACGTGCAGGGTGCCGGTCCTCCGGAACGCCTCCCGCGCCGGATCCTCGAAGATGCCTGGCTGACCCAGAACCAGCCCTTCCAGATACGCCGCCTCTCTTCCCGGGAGAAGGGATCGGCCGATCTGCTCAAGCTGCGCGCGGAATCCCGCCACCCACCGCCGGTACCGGACCCATGGGCCGGGCTCAGCGCCCAGGCGGAGGAGCGCCTCCGGATCGGCGACGGTCAGGATCCCCTGCGCTCCGTGGAGCCAGAGCCAGCGGCGCTCATCGAATCGGCCGGTCCCGCGAACCTCGCCCGCGCGCAGCAGCCCGCTCAGCCGCACCCGCTCGCCGTACCTCAGCTCCCCTG
>CAYFHV010000108.1:0-5195 GCA_964343105.1 uncultured Planctomycetia bacterium
TGCGGGTCTCTGCATCGCGTGCCAGTCCAAGGAGGAGACCAAGCGTCGGCGGACGAGGCCCCTCCCCTCCGGCGAATAGCTTGGCCGTTGTTCTCCTCGCCGTCCTCCTGACAGACCAGCTCAGCAAGGCCCTGGCGCTCCGTTACCTGGCCGGCGTTCCCACAACCCCGATCTGGCCGGGCGTTTTTCATCTCACGCTGGTGGTGAACTCCGGCGTCGCCTTTGGGCTCTTCAAGGGGTACGGGCTGCTGGTGACCCTCGTGACGCTGGGCCTTCTGGCGCTGCTGCTGCGGTCCTCTCTGCGTGCCGGGGCGGGGCCCCGGACGCGGTGGATGCGTCTGGGGCTGGGCCTGATCCTGGGCGGGGCAGGGAGCAACCTCCTGGACCGGGTCCGGTTCGGGGGGGTGGTCGATTTCCTCGACTTCCGGGTCTGGCCGGTCTTCAACGTCGCCGACAGCTGCGTCACGATCGGGGCGATCCTCCTCGCTTGGGTGCTGACGAGGGCACGCTGATGCGTCCGGTCCTCTTCACTCTCGGCCCCTACCGGATCGGCAGCTACTACGTCTTCTTCCTGCTCGGTTTTCTGGCCCTCATCCTGGCGGCGCGGTGGCGGGCCGGCCAGATCGGTTTGCCCAAGGGGCGGATCACCCTCCTGTGCGGTATCCAGATTCTCACGGGGCTCGTGGGGGCCCGCCTGGGCTACGTCCTGGAGGACTGGGGGTACTACCGGCTTCACACGGAAGAGATCATCCGGGTCCACGATGGCGGGATGTCCTTCTATTGGGGTGTCATCGCCGCCGCCCTCTGCGGGATCCTGTACATCCGGAAGACGCAGCTGCCGTTCTGGAAGGTGGCGGATCTCATGATCCCGCCGCTGGTGATCGGCCAGGCCGTGGCCCGCATCGGATGCTTCCTGGCCGGATGCTGCCTTGGCAAGTTCGCCCTGCTTCCCTGGGCGGTGAGCTTCGAGCCCAATCTGCCGCCGCGCCATCCGACGCAGCTGTACGAGGCCGGGTTTCTCTTTGCCCTGTTTCTTCTGTTCAAGGGCTGGGAGAGGCGCGATCCGCCGGCGGGCACGCTCTTCTACAGCGGCGGCCTGCTCTACGGAATCTTTCGACTCGTCACCGATTTCCTCCGTGCGGATATGCCCAAGGGCTGGCTGGGCTTGACCTCCCCGCAGCAGATCAGCCTGATCCTCATTCTCCTCTTTGCCCGGCCGGCGTGGGAACGGTGGCGCAGGATGAGCCGCCGGTCACGCTGAGAATGCATCCCACCTTGCTCCAGTGGGGCCCGATCCACCTGCACAGCTACGGCCTGCTCGTCGGGCTGGGATTCCTCCTGGCGCTCACCCTGGCCGGCCGCCGGGCCGCGGAGCTGAGCTGGGACCGACACCCGATCCAGACCCTGACCGTCGTCGCCCTGGTGGCCGGCCTGGTCGGGGCGCGTGCGGCCTACGTCGCCATGAACTGGGGGCTTTACCGGCAGGCGCCCCTGGAGATCCTCCGGCTGGACCATGGGGGACTCGTTTTTTACGGCGGCCTGGCGGCCGGGCTGGCCGCGGCGGGATGGGTCCTGGTGCGGCACCGTCTGCCGCTGTGGAGGACGCTGGATCTCCTGGTCCCTCCCCTGGTGGCGGCCCATGCGCTCGGCCGGATCGGCTGCTTCTTCAACGGCTGCTGTTACGGAAAGCCGACGACGCTGGCCTGGGGTGTCGCGTTCCCCGGCGAGGGAGCGCCCCGCCACCCGACGCAGCTTCTCGAAGCGGCGTTCCTGTTTCTCTTGTTTCTTGCCCTCAGGCGGATCGAGCGGAAATCCGCGCAGCCCGGGACGGTGCTGGCGCTCTACGGCCTCTCCTACGGGATCTGGCGCTTTCTCATCGAGTTCCTCCGCGGGGACAACCCCGCCGTCGCGCTGGGGTGGACGGCGTTCCAGTGGGCGAGCGTTCTCCTCATCCTGGTGAGCGGGTCAGCGCTGGGCCGGATGGCGCGTCGCCGCGCCGGCGGCTGACCGATGGAACTGCTCCGGCACACCGTCCCGCCGCACGTGCATCCCGAGCGGCTGGACCGGTATCTGGCCCGCATCTTTCCAGCCCTCTCCCGCTCCCGGCTGCAGCGGCTGATCCTGCAGGGGCGGGTGCGGGCGGGAGAGCGGAAGGTCCAGCGCCCTTCCTACCCGGTTCATCCCGGCCAGGAGTTCCTCGTGGAGGTGCCGGAGGAGGAGACCCCGACCCTTCGCCCGGAGCGGATCCCACTGGAGGTTGTGCATGAGGATGAGTTCCTGCTCGTGGTGGACAAGCCCGCTGGCATGGCGGTTCATCCCGGGGCCGGCCGTTCGAGCGGCACGCTGGCCAATGCGCTGCTGGGATACGGGGCGCGGCTGTCCGCCATGGGGGGCGCGGTCAAGCCCGGGCTCGTTCACCGCCTGGACAAGGACACCTCCGGCCTTCTGGTCGTCGCCAAGGACGACGGAACCCACTGGAAGCTGAGCCAGCAGTTCGCCGGGCGGCAGGTCCGGCGCGTCTATCTGGCGGTGGTTCAGGGAGTGGTCCCGCGGGATGAGGGGACCATCGCCGCCCCGATCGGACGACACCCGACCCGCCGGACCCGGATGGCGGTCCGGTATGAGGGCGGGCGGGAGTCGGTCACGCGCTACAAGGTTCTGCGGAGGTTTCCCCGGGCGACGCTCCTGGAGCTGACTCCCGAGACCGGCAGGATGCATCAGCTGCGGGTGCACCTGGCCTCGATCGGTCATCCGATCCTCGGGGATCGGGAGTACGGGGTCGCCGGTGGCTTCTCGCGCCAGGCCCTGCACGCGCACCGGCTCGGATTCAGACACCCAGGCCTGGATCGGTGGGTGGAGTTCGTCTCGCCGCTGCCCAAGGATTTGGAGCGGGATCTGGAGTGCCTGGCGGGGAAGGCCTGACCGGCGGGGGAAGCCCCTTGATCATTGCTTTTTTATCTGCTAGAGTGGGCGCCAATGGCGAAACCTAAGGCCAGCATTTTGCTCCTGGTGATCGTTCTCCTGACCGCTGTCGCGGCGGCGGCCTTCTTCTATATGGGCCGCAACGAGGAGCGGACCAAGAGGATCTGGACGGAGGGGCAGCTTCGCCAGATGACCGAGGCCAAGGAGGCGCTCACCCAGGAGAAGGATGAGCTCACCAAGGCCAAGCAGGCCCTGGAGGAACAGCTGGGGGATCTGACCCAGCAGGCCAAGACCCTCTCGGATCAGCTCGCCCAGGAGAAGCGGGCGCGTGAGACGCTGACCTCCCAGCTCGCCCAGACCCAAAGGGAAAGCAATCAGTTCAAGGGCCAGCTCGATTCCGAGCGGAAGGAGAAGCTGACCCTCACCGATGATCTCGCCAAGGCGAAGCAGAGCTACCAGGCGCTGAGCAACGAGCTGACCACGCTGCGGCAGGCGAAGGAGGCCCTCGAGAAGCGGGTCAAGGAGATGCTGGCGGCCCGCGCAAAGGAGGCGGAGCAGATCGTGGTCAGGCCCGGCGCGGGACCGGCGGGGAGCGCGGGTCCGGCGACCGCTCCCGGTCCGCAGGCCCTGGCGGGCAAGGTCCTCGTGGTGAACCGGGAGTTCAACTTCGTGGTGATCAACCTCGGTTCCAAGGATGGGGTGAAGGCGGGAAGCCGGTTCGCGGTGCTCCAGGGGGACCGGCAGGTCGGGACGGTCGAGGTGGAGCGCTTGTACGATAACCTCTGCGCCGCGAACGTCCTGGTCGAAGAGAAGAAGGGGCAGCTCCAGGAAGGCAGCGCCGTTCGGCTGATCTCCTAGAGATCCGCGTCACGGTTCGCGGATCTCTGCATCGCAGGCCGTAAGCCGACTTTCAAGCTTACGGCTTTTTTATTTCACGGACGGGAGCGATCCATGGCGGATTGGACGGTAGAGAAGAGCCGGTCGCTGCAGGGCACGGTCGCCGTGCCCGGGGACAAATCGATCTCCCATCGGGCGCTCCTCCTGGCCGCGTTGAGCCAGGGACGGAGCCCGATCACCGGCTGCCTTGACTCGGAGGATGTCAGGACCACCCGGGCGGCGCTGGAATCGCTGGGGGTGAGGATCTGGGACGAGGGGAATGTCTGCTGGGTGGAGGGCCGTCCCAGGCAGGAATGGAAGGCGCCGGCGGCGCCCCTGTCGATGGGCAACTCCGGAACGACCGCGCGGCTGCTCATGGGCATCCTGGCCGGATGCCCCTTTGCGGCAACCCTCGTCGGGGACAGATCCCTTTCTCAGAGGCCGATGCGCCGGGTGACGGAGCCGCTGGAGAGGATGGGGGCAAAGTTCGAGATTGCTTCGGCCCCTTCGGGGCCTCGCAATGACGTCACTCTGCCGCTGACGGTGCGGGGCGGACGCCTGCGCGGGATCCGCTACACCCTGCCGGTGGCCAGCGCGCAGGTCAAATCGGCGCTTCTTCTGGCGGGGCTGGCCGCGGAAGGGGAGACATTCGTGGAGGAGCCGATTCCGACGAGGGATCACACCGAGCGGATGCTTTCCACTATGGGTGTCCGGTTGGAGCGGCAGGGGAGGGGGATCCTGCTCCGGCCCGGACAGGTGCTTCGCACCCGGCCGATGGATGTTCCTGGCGATTTTTCCAGCGCGGCATTCTTCCTTGTGGCGGCGGCGGTGGTCCTGGGCTCTCGGGTGACCGTGCGCGGGGTGGGACTCAACCCGACGCGGACCGGGCTGCTCGGGGTCCTTCAGCGGATGGGAGCCCGGGTGGAGATATCCGAATCGGTACGACGTACCGAAGGGCCTTCAGGTACGTCGTACCGAGAAGGGTGGGAGCCGCGGGGGGATGTGACCGTCTCCCACGCGCCGCTCGCCGGGATCTCCGTCCGCTCCGCCGAGATTCCGGGGCTCATCGACGAGCTGCCGGCCCTCATGGTGGCGGCCACTCAGGCCGAAGGAACGACCCGGATCGAGGGGGCGGGGGAGCTGCGATTCAAGGAGACCGACCGGATCCGGTCGATGCAGGCGGGGCTGTCCGCCATGGGGGCGAGGGTCCGCTCGGAGGGGGACACGGTGATCGTGGAGGGTCCCTCGTTCCTACGCGGAGCCGTGGTCGACGCCGCCGGGGATCACCGGACTGCGATGGCCCTGGCGGTGGCGGGCCTGGCGGCCCAGGGCCGGACCACGATCCGCGGCAGCGAATGGATCGGCATCTCCTTCCCCGGCTTCGCCGATCTGCTGGG
>CAYFHV010000109.1:0-5120 GCA_964343105.1 uncultured Planctomycetia bacterium
CGTATCCTGGGATGGGACCCGGACTCCGCAAAGCTGCGGGGGCTGGTCCGCTCTTTCCGGATCCGGCCGGCCCGGTCCAATCGGAAGCTGGCCGAGGGATCCGACGTCATCCTGCTGGCCGTCAAGCCGCAGCAGATGGGGGCGGTGCTTGAGGAGATCCGGCCGCATCTGCGGCATCGTCCTCTCGTGATCTCCATCGCGGCCGGAGTCCGGATCGGCCGGATCGAGAAGGCGCTGGGCGACCGCGTGCCGGTGGTACGGGTGATGCCGAACAGCCCGGCCCTCATCGGCAGGGGAATCTCCGCCGTGGCCGCAGGGCGGGCGGCGGGCCGGCAGCACCTGGCGGTCGCCGAGGCGCTCTTTCGCGGCGTCGGGCGGGTGGTGCGTGTTCCCGAGCGCTGGATGGATGCGGTGACCGCGGTGAGCGGGTCCGGGCCGGCCTATTTCTTCTTCCTCATGGAGGAGATGATCCGGGCGGGCGTCGGGCTTGGCCTGTCGCCGAGCGCGGCCCGGGAGCTGGTGTTGTCTACGGCCGAAGGGGCGGCAGCCCTGGCCCGGTCGGAGCCGGATCCTGCGGCCCTGCGCGCCCGTGTGACCTCAAGGGGGGGCACCACGGAGGCCGCTTTTCGCTGTTTCACGCGGGCTGGCCTCGGACGGATCCTGGGGGCGGGGATTCGGGCGGCAGCCCGAAGGTCGAAGGCGCTCAGCCGCTGAAGATGCTCAAGGAGGAGCGCAGCCGCTAGGGATGTTCATCCTGGGAAACCTCCTGCAGGCGTTGGCGCAGCTCGTCCACGCGGGGCTGACGATCTATTTCTGGATGCTCGTGATCCGCGTTCTCCTGAGCTGGGTCAGCCCCGATCCGTTCAATCCGATCGTCCGATTCCTCTCGCAGGCGACCGAGCCGTACCTGGCCCTCTTCCGGCGGGTGATCCCTCCCATCGGCCTGTTCGACATCTCTCCCATCGTGGGGATCCTCGTCCTGCAGGTGGCGCAGACCTTCCTGGTTCGCACCCTGGTTGATCTTTCGCTGCGGCTTCGATGACGGCAGCCGGCATGAGCCTGTGGGATAAAGTTCAGGAAACGGTGCGGGCGATCCGCGCCCGGGTGGAGGCCTCGCCGCGCATCGGGGTGATCCTGGGGACCGGGCTGGGCGGGCTGGGCGAGAGGATCGAGGGGGCGAGCCCGATTCCCTATGAAGCGATCCCCCACTTCCCCCGCTCGACGGTGGAGGGGCACAAGGGCCAGCTCGTCTCCGGCAGGATCGGGGGCAAGCCGGTGGTGGTGATGGAGGGCCGGTTCCACTGCTATGAGGGGTACTCGCCCCAGGAGGTGACCTACCCGGTCCGGATCATGCGTGCCCTCGGCGCGGAGATCCTGATCGTCTCCAACGCCGCCGGCGGGCTGAACCCCAAGTTCGCGGCGGGGGACCTCATGCTGATTGACGACCATCTGAACCTCATGGGGGCGAGTCCCCTGATCGGGCCCAACGACGAACGGATGGGGGTCCGCTTCCCGGACATGTCGGCTCCGTACGACGCGAAGCTCATCGGGCTGGCGCAGGCGATCGGGGCGGAGGAGAAGATCCCCCTGCACCGGGGCGTCTACGTGGCGGTGACCGGCCCGAACCTGGAGACGCGAGCAGAGTACCGCTTCCTCCGGGGGATCGGGGCGGATGCGGTGGGCATGTCCACCGTGCCGGAGGTGCTGGTGGCGGTCCATGGGGGGATGCGCGCCCTGGCGGTGAGCTGCATCACCGACGTCTGCATCCCGGAAACGCTCAAGCCCGCCACACTGGAGGAGATCCTGAAGGTCGCGGAAAAGGCCGAGCCGCTGCTCACCACCCTCATCGGGCGCGTGATCGAGCGGATCTAGTCCCTTCCCATGGACTACAAGTCCACGCTGAATCTTCCCAAGACGAGCTTCGCCATGAAGGCGAATCTCCCCCAGACCGAGCCGGCGATCCTGGAGCGCTGGGATCGGGAGCAGCTCTATGCCCAGATGCTGGGTCGCCCTTCGCCCCAGGGGACCTTCCTCCTCCACGATGGCCCGCCGTACGCCAACGGGGACATCCACATGGGGCATGCGCTCAACAAGGTGCTCAAGGACATCATCGTTCGCTTCGAGAGCTTCCAG
This sequence comes from uncultured Planctomycetia bacterium, assembly GCA_964343105.1. Lineage (GTDB taxonomy): Bacteria > Omnitrophota > Gorgyraeia > 1-14-0-20-64-10 > 1-14-0-20-64-10 > CAYFHV01. The sequence continues at coordinate 2,134 of CAYFHV010000109.1, forward strand.
GGCAAGCGCGTTCCGTTCGTTCCCGGCTGGGACTGCCACGGGCTGCCGATTGAATACGCCCTCATGAAGGAGCTGAAGGTGACCAAGCACCAGGTGGACATGGTGGAGTTCCGCAAGGCGGCGCGGGAGTATGCGCGCAAGTTCGTCCAGGTCCAGCGGGAGCAGTTCAAGCGGCTCGGCTGCATCGGCGACTGGGATCGGCCGTACTTGACGCTGGAGCCGGGCTACGTGGGGGCCGCGCTGCGGGCGCTGGGCCGGCTGGTGGAGAAGGGCTATGTCTATCGGGACCGGCGGCCGGTGAACTGGTGCTGGTCGTGCGAGACGGCGCTGGCCGAGGCGGAGGTGGAGTATGAGCCGCACACCTCCCCCTCCGTCTTCGTGAAGTTCGAGCTCAAGGGTGTCCCTTTTGGGACAGTCCCCAACCCTTTTGGGACAGTCCCCAAAGGGACACCCTATCTGGTCATCTGGACGACGACGCCCTGGACCCTGATGGGAAATGTGGCGGTCGCCGTTCACCCTTCTCTGGAATATGCCGTCCGCCAGAGGAGTGCCGGCGAGGTTTGGATCACGGGCGCCCGGCTTGCCGAGGCGGCCCGTCGCGATCTGGGGATCGCCGCGGATTCGGAGGGGGTGATCCGCACGATCACGGGGAAACAGCTCGAGGGCCTTGGCTACCACCATCCGTTCGGATTCCGAGAGGGAAAGGTGGTGCTGGCCGACTACGTCTCCGCGGAGGAGGGGACGGGGTTGGTGCACACCGCCCCCGGCTTTGGGGCTGAGGACTACCTGACCGGTAAGAGATACGGATTGGAGGTGCTGGCCCCGGTGGACGCCCAGGGGCAGTTCGCCGGGCTGCCGAAGGAGGCGGCGCGATTCAACGGCCAGCAGGTGCAGCAGGCGAACGAGGGCATCGTGCAGTGGCTCAAGGAATCGGGGCATCTCATCCGCGAGGGCCGGATCGAGCACACCTACCCGCACTGCTGGCGCTGCCATGAGCCGATCATCTTCCGCGCGACCGACCAGTGGTTCCTCCGGGTGGAGCACGACCGGCTGAGGGATCGGCTGCTGGAGGCGGTGGAGGCGCAGGTGCGCTGGATCCCGCCGGAGGGCAAGGAGCGGATGATCGGCATGCTGAAATCCCGGCCGGACTGGTGCCTCTCCCGCCAGCGGCTGTGGGGCATCCCGATCCCCGCGGTGATCTGCCGCAAGTGCGGCGAGGGGATGCTGGATCCGCGGGTGATTGAGGCGTTCGCCCGCGCGGTGGAGGCCGATCCCGCCGGCAGCGACCGCTGGTTCACAGAGCCGGTCGCGCGCTGGCTCCCGGCTGGCCTGGCCTGCCGCTGCGGCTCGCGGGAATGGGAGCGGGGAACGGACATCCTGGATGTCTGGTTTGATTCGGGGGTGAGCCACCAGGCGATGCTGGCCCGCTGGGAAGGATTGTCGGTTCCCGCCGATCTTTACCTGGAGGGCTCGGACCAGCACCGCGGGTGGTTCCAGGTCTCCCTGATCACCGCGCTCGCGCTCACCGGTCAGGCGCCGTACCGCTCGGTCCTGACCCACGGTTTCGTGGTGGATGGAGAGGGGCGGAAGATGTCGAAGTCGCTGGGCAACGTGATCGCGCCGCAGGAGGTGATCGCCCAGTACGGGGCGGACGTCCTCCGGCTCTGGGTGGCTTCCTCCGATTACCGGGAGGATGTCCGCCTCTCTCCCAAGATCCTGGCGCAGGTGGCCGAGGTGTACCGGAAGATCCGGAACACCCTGCGCTTCTGCCTGGCCAACATCGGCGACTTCGATCCGGCGGCGATGGCGGTCTCGCCGGCAGGGATGGAGGAGCTGGACCGATGGATCCTCTGCCAGCTTTCGCGCCTGGTGGAGGAGGTGACCGATTCCTACCGCGCCTCTTCCTTCCACCGCGTTTCAAAGGCGGTGCACGAGTTCTGCACGGTGCAGCTTTCCAACGTTTATCTCGACGTCATCAAGGACCGGCTGTACGCCAGCGGCCCGGACGATCCCCGCCGTCGATCGGCCCAGACGGCCCTGTTCGAGATCGCCCGGGCGCTGGTGCTCTGCATGGCGCCGATCCTGCCGGCGACCGCCGAGGAGGCCTGGGCCTCGCTTCCCCCTTCGGTACGACGTACCGAAGGGGCCTCAGGTACGTCGTACCGGGGTGTGCACCTGCAGGCGTGGCCGGATGCCGGGCGGATCGCCCGGGACGAGCAGGCGGAGGGGGTCTGGAACCGGCTGCTGGCGCTGCGGGATCAGGCGATGAAGGCCCTCGAGGAGCTGCGCGAGGGCGGGCGGATCGGCGACGCGCTGGAGGCGGAGCTGGAGATCCAGACGGGGAACGAAGGGCTGGATGGGCTTCTGCGGAGCCGCCTGAACGACTTCGCGGACGCCTGCGTGGTCTCGGCGGTCCGCCTGGGCGGATCCCCGGCGGGCGCGGGCGCAGGGGCAGGGGCCGCCACCCTCCGGGTGGAGAAGGCCGCCGGCGCGAAATGCCAGAGGTGCTGGAAGCGGCTGCCCACGGTGGGGCGTTCCGAGGAGCATCCGACGCTGTGCGAGCGCTGCGTCGGGGTGGTGCGGATGTGGTATACTCACCGTTTAAAATGACGAAGCTGGAATTGGATCGATACAAGAAGCTCCTCCTCAAGAAGAAGGAGGAGATCCTGCAGGCGGTCAAGCACATCGAGCAGGACACCCTGAGCCAATCTCAACGAGAGGCCTCCGGGGATCTGTCCGGATACACGCTCCATATGGCCGACATCGCGACGGACAGCTACGACCGGGAGTTCTCGCTGGGGCTGGCCTCCAACGCCCAGCAGATCCTGTACGAGATCGACGAGGCCTTGAAGCGGGTCAAGGAAAAGAGCTTCGGCGACTGCACCCTCTGCGACAAGCCAATCCCGCGCAAGCGGCTGCGGGCCATCCCCTATGCGGGTCTCTGCATCGCGTGCCAGTCCAAGGAGGAGACCAAGCGTCGGCGGACG
>CAYFHV010000110.1:0-542 GCA_964343105.1 uncultured Planctomycetia bacterium
CGGAGGTGATGCAGATTGAGGAGGCGGAGGATCCGCGGCCGGGACCGGGACAGGTCCTGATGCGGATCAAGGCCGCCGGGGTGAACCCGGTGGACACCTACGTGCGGGCAGGGACCTTCGGCTACTCGCCGGAGGTGCCGTACACACCGGGTGCCGATGCCGCCGGGATCGTGGAGGCGGTGGGTCCCGGGGTGGAGCGCCTGCGCGTGGGAGAGCGCGTGTACGGCGGCCGGTCGGTGAGCGGCTCGTATGCCGAGAAGGCGATCTTCGACGAGGTCCACGTCCATCCGCTCCCGGAGGGCCTCTCCTACGCGCAGGGGGCCTGCATCGGGATCCCGTACGTCACCGCCACTGTGGCGCTCTTCCAGAAGGCGAGGGTGCAGAAGGGAGAGAGGGTCCTGGTGCATGGGGCGAGCGGCGGGGTGGGAACGGCCGCGGTGCAGCTTGCGCAGGCGGCGGGGTTGGCGGTGATCGGTACGGCTGGATCGGAGGCCGGCCGGCGGCTCGTCGCGGTCAAGAACGTCACGGTCAACGAAGAGTTC
>CAYFHV010000110.1:552-5094 GCA_964343105.1 uncultured Planctomycetia bacterium
GCCGGCGGCTCGTCCAGGAGCAGGGGGCGGGCGAGGTGCTGGATCACTCCGATCCGGGCCACTTCGACGCGATCCTCCAGGAAACGGCGGGAAAGGGTGTGGAGGTCATCCTGGAGATGCTGGCCAACGAGAACCTGGGCAGGGATCTGAAGATCCTCGCCCCGGGCGGGCGGGTGGTGGTGATCGGATCGCGCGGGACTGTGGAGATCGATCCCCGCGACGCCATGTTCCGGGAGGCCGCGATCCTCGGAATGCGGCTGAGGAATCTGCCGAAGGAGGAGTACCTGAAGATCCATTCGGAGTTGGGAAAGGGTTTTCGCCAAGGGAGCTTAAGGCCTGTGGTGGGCAAGGAATTTCCGTTGGCCGAGGCGGCCAGGGCGCACCACGCGGTCATGACCCCCCCGGCCTACGGGAACATCGTCCTGGGTGTAGAATGAAGATTGCCCGGTGGATCGCCGTTACGGCAGTGATGGCGGTCTCCGCCGGATGCGCAACAGGGAAGGAGCCCATGCAGGTGTCGACGAAGAAGGCGGCGTTTGCCGCCGGCTGCTTCTGGGGTGTGGAGAAGATCTTCTCCAAGATCCCCGGCGTTGTCTCCACGCGCGTCGGATACATGGGGGGTTCCACCGGGAATCCCACCTATGAAGAGGTCTGCACCGGCCGGACCGGGCATGCCGAGGCGTTGGAGGTGGAGTACGATCCCTCCCGTGTGGGATACGAGGAGCTCTTGATCACCTTCTGGCAGTGGCATGATCCGGCGACCCTCAACCGGCAGGGCCCGGATGTGGGAAGCCAGTACCGCTCCGCGATCTTCTTCTACGATGCGGGCCAGGAGCAGGCGGCCCGCCGCTCGAAGCAGATCCTCGGGGAGGCAGGGCTCTTCAAACGTCCGATCGTGACCGAGATCGTCCCGGCGGGGAGGTTCTGGCTGGCGGAGGAGTACCATCAGAACTATCTCGAGAAGAACCCCGGCGGCTACTGCTCCCATTTCCTGCAGTTCCCTCAGGCGGCGGAGATCCTCCGATCGGCAGGATCAGCACGCCGTCCCTCACAACCGACGCGTGAGTAGAAACCGGCTGGTACTTGGCACCGCAGTTTGGTTGGCGGTGGGCCTGGCGGGCGCCGGGCCGCAGCAGGAGAGGCGCGTGGTGGATCTCACACAGGAGCTTTCCGAGGAGAGCCCGATCTTCCCCGGCGGGGTGCATTTCAAGAAGGAGGAGATCGCCACCTTTGAGCGCGGCGGGTATCTGGCCCACCGCCTGACCTTGGGCGAGCATACCGGCACGCACGTGGATGCGCCGATCCATTTCAACCCGAAAGGGCTGGGGATCGGGGAGATCCCGGCCGATCGGTTGGTGGGACCGGGGGTGCGCGTTTCCGTCGAGGAACGGGCGGTGGATGACCCCGATGCCCTGGTGGAGCCGGAGGATTTCATGGAGTGGGAGGAGCGCCATGGCCCGATCCCGCAGGGTGCGGTGGTTCTCATCCAGACCGGATGGGCCAGCCGCTGGCCTGATGAGGGGACCTACCGGAACGCCGATGAGAAGGGGACGATGCACTTTCCGGGGCTCTCTCCCACCGCCGCGGGATGGCTGGTGGAGCGGAAGGTGGCGGTCGTGGGAATGGATACCCTGAGCATCGATCCGGGGTCGTCGCGCCAGTTCCGGGCGCATGAGATCCTGAGTCAGGCAGGGATTTTGATCATCGAGAACCTGACCGGCCTGGGGCAGCTGCCCGAGGCGGGATTCACCGTGGTCGTCGCCCCGCTCAAGATCCGGGGCGGATCAGGCAGCCCGGCCCGGGTGCTGGCGATTCTGGAAAGGAGACAGAGATGAAAGAACGAGTGACGGATCTGGGCCTCTTGTGGTTGAGGATCCTCATGGGGGCGGGCATCGCCACCCACGGCTACGGAAAGGTCTTTGGCGGTCACATGGCCATGTTTTCCGAGGGAGTGGTCAAGCTGGGATTCCCGATGCCGGGGCTTTTCACATGGGCAGCGGCCCTTTCGGAGTTTGCCGGCGGGATCTGTGTGGCCCTGGGGCTGGGGACGCGGGTTGCGGCCCTCTGTGTCTTCTCCACGATGAGTGTGGCGGCCTTCCTGGCGCATCGGGCCGATCCGTTTCCTGTGAAGGAGCTGGCGCTGGCCTACTGGACGGTTTCCGGGGCGCTCGTCCTTCTGGGTGGCGGCCGCTTCACCCTGGGCCGCCTGCTGAAGGGCAAGAAGGCCTAGATGATCGAAATGGTCGGGATGATCGCCGCGGTGGTTCTGCCGTTCTGGAACATCCCGCTCGTCGTCCGGATCCAGCACCGCCGATCCTCGGACGACATCAGTCTCGCCTGGGCGCTGGGGGTGCTGGTCTGTCTGCTGGGGATGCTGCCGTCGGGACTGCGCTCGCCCGATCCGGTCTTCCGCGCGTTCACCGTGGTGAACCTTTCCCTCTTTTCCGCCGTGGTGGTCCAGGTTCTGCGATACCACCATTGGAGGAAGTGACTGATGCGCCGCTGGCTGATCGCGGGGATCCTGCTGTGCGGGCTGTCGCTGGGGGTACTCCTGGCGCATGTGGCCCACCACCAGGAGCAGAGGGTCCTCGAGGAGCGGCGCCAGTGGCACGCGCGGCGTGCGGGCTGGGAGGAGCTGAAGGGCGAGATCTGGGGGGAGGTCCGGCGGTTCAAGGGAGAGAGCGCGCTTTTCGTGGAGGACCTCGCGACCGGCTGGAAGGCGGGGTACCGGGAGGGGAAGCCGTTTCCAGCCGCCAGCGTCGTCAAGATGGCGATCCTGGCGGCTTACCTGCGGGCGGTGGATGAGGGCCGGATCCAGCCGGGCCAGCGGCTCACCCTCCGGCGGAAGGATAAGGTCCAGGGCTCGGGGGTGCTCAAGGAGCTGCCCGACGGCACGCAGCAGACGGCCGAGGAGCTGGCCGGACTCATGATTGCGCGCAGCGACAACACGGCGGCGAACCTCCTCATCGACCTGCTTGGCCTGGAGTATCTGAACGACTCCTTCCGGCGGATGGGCCTGAAGGAGACGCGGCTGTCGCGGAAGATGATGGATTTCTCCCTGCGGCGCAGGGGGGTGGAGAACGTGACGACGGCCGAGGAGACGGCCCTGGTCTGGCGGAGGTTTTACGACCGCGAGGTGGGCGGCGGCGAGGCGGCCCGGGGATGGATGGAGCTCTTGAAGGGGCAGGAGATCCGGGATCGGATTCCGGCCCTCCTGCCGCCGGGGACGGTGGTGGCGAACAAGACCGGCCTTGAACGGGGCGTCTGCCACGATTCCGGAATCCTCTTCGGCCCCCGGGGGGACCTGCTGATCTGCGTTCTGACAAGGAACGGAAGCGCCAGCCGGCCGGCCAAGAAATTCATCGCACGCGTGGCACGGCATGCCTGGCGCTACTGCGCGCAATGACGGGAGGGGAACGGTGCAGCTGAGGCGCCCGCTGGTGGTGCTGGATCTGGAGACGACCGGGACCTGGGTGGAGAGGGACCGGATCGTGGAGATCGCGATGGTGAAACTCCTTCCCGACGGAACCCGCCAGGAATTCGAGTCCCGCGTCAATCCCGGCATGCCGATCCCGCCGAGGGTGAGCCAGATCACCGGCATCCGGGACGAGGATGTGCGGGCGGCGCCGCGCTTCAAGGAGATCGCCGGCAAGGTGCTGGAGTTCATCGGAGAGGCGGACCTGGCCGGCTTCAACGTGGAGCGGTTCGACCTGGTGATCCTGGAGCGGGAGTTTTTCGAGGCGGGAATCAAGTTCGCCTGGCGGGCGAGGGCCATCTACGACGCACAGCGAATCTACCACCGCTACGAGAAGAGGGATCTGAAGGCGGCGTACCAGTTCTACTGCAGCAAGGCGCTGACCAACGGCCACACGGCGAGGGGGGACACCGAGGCGACGCTGGAGATCCTGCAGGCGCAGCTGGAGAGATACGGGGATTCAGGGAAGGGGATCGAGAGCCTGCGGGACCTCGAATCCGAGCGGATCGACGATTACTACGATGAGGAGAAGAAATTCCGCTGGTGGAACGGGGAGCTCTATCCGGTCTTTGGCAAGTACGCCCGCAAGCATTCCCTGCGCGAGCTGGCGCGGGACCATCCCGACTACCTGGATTGGCTGCTCAGACAGGACTTCAAGGAGGATGTGAAGGGGCTCGTCCGGGGTGCGCGGGAGGGCCGGCTCCCGCAGCCGCCTAGCGGGCGAGGGTGACCAGCTTCTGCCACCAGCCCCAGCTTTTCCATCGCGGAAGCTGCCGGGCGAGGACGCGCGCACTGCGGGTCCTCAACAGATGCCTCGGCCTCCTCATCCATTCGATCGCCTTCGGATGCCCCTGGTCGGCGTATTCCTTCCCCTGAATCATGCACTCCAGCAGATCCGCATCCCGCGCGATGCGGCTGGCGCGGCTCTTCTGGTCGTTGAGCTCCCTCATCCATCCGGCCAGCTCCTTCCGGAGGTCCGGCGGCAGGGGCTCCAGCTGCTCGGCTGAGGCGCGCCGCTCCGCCGCGGGGAAGTCGATGTAGCGGTGCCCCACCTTGTGCAGGTCGTT
>CAYFHV010000111.1:0-3820 GCA_964343105.1 uncultured Planctomycetia bacterium
GGGTGGATCGGCTCCTCTGCGCCGGAGACCTGGTCGGCTACGGGGCGGACCCGGCGCCGTGTGTCAAGCGGCTGCGATCCTGCGGGGTGGCGGCGGTCTGCGGCAACCACGATCGGGCGGTCATCGGCAGGATGCCGCTGGAGTGGTTTAACGAGCAGGCAGCGGCCGCGGTGCAGTGGACCGAAGGGCATCTGCCTGCCGAGGAGAAGGCGTTCCTCGGCGAGCTTCCCCTCACCTGGACCGACGGCCAGGTGACCGTGGTACACGGATCCCTCTATGAACCGGGTGAGTTTCATTACGTGATGGATCTCCAAGGAGCGAAGCTCTGCCTGGATCTCCAGCAGACCCCGGTCGCCTTCATCGGGCACACGCACGTGCCGGGCTTCTTCGTCGAGGAGGAGGGAGGCATCCGCTTCGCGCGGGCCGGAAGGGTCACCCTGCCGGCCGGCCGGAAGACGCTGGTGAACGTGGGATCCGTCGGTCAGCCGAGGGACGGCGATCCGCGGGCGGCGTACTGCCTGTACGATTCACAGAGCCGGGCGGTTGAGATCCACCGGGTGGCCTACCCCTTGGAGGGGACGCAGGAGAAGATCCGCGCGGCCGGGCTTCCGGAATTTCTGGCGGCGCGGCTGGCGGTCGGATATTAGGTGATGAGATGAGGCAGATGGCGGCGACGGCCGGGGAGGCGCGGAAGGAGATCGAGCGGCTGAGAAAGCTCATCCGTCACCACGACCGCATGTACTACGTGGAGAACAGCCCGGAGATCAGCGATCAGGAGTACGATCGCCTGATGAAGGCGCTCCAGGAGCTGGAGAAGCGCTTTCCAAAGCTGGTGGCGCCGGACTCTCCCACCCAGCGGGTGGCGCAGACACCGCTGGCAGGCTTCGGGGTGGTGCGGCACCGGGCGCCGATGCTCAGTCTCGACAACACCTATTCACCCGATGAGCTGAGGGAGTTCGACGCCAGGGTGAAGCGGTTCCTCTCGATCTCCTCGGTGAGTTACCTCGTGGAGCTGAAATTCGACGGGGTCAGCGTCTCCCTCACCTACCGGGACGGCCGGTTCATGCAAGGGGCCACCCGGGGGGATGGAGAGCAGGGGGATGACATCACGGCGAATCTGAAGGTGATCCGCTCGATCCCGCTCGTCCTGGAGCGGCGCAAGGGGCCGGTCGCCCCCAGACTCATGGAGGTGCGGGGAGAGGTGTACATGCCACGCATGGCCTGGGCCGCTCTTAACCGCGGGCGCGCGAAGGCGGGAGAGGTTCTCTTCGCCAACCCGCGCAACGCCGCCGCCGGCAGCTTGAAGCAGCTGGATCCCCGCATCGTCGCCCGGAGGCGCCTGGCCCTCTTCTGCTACGGCCTGGGCGGAGTCGAGGGCCGCTCCTTCTCGACCCAGCAGGAGGTGCTGGGGTTCTTGAAGGAAAGCGGCTTTCCCGTCAACCCCCACTTCAAGCACTGCGGGGAGATCGAGGAGGCGATCCGCTTCTGCGACCGCTGGCAGGAGAAACGCAGGCAGCTCGGGTACGACACCGACGGGATGGTGGTCAAGGTGGATGATCTGGCGCTGCAGCGGCGGCTGGGGATGACCGCCAAGAGCCCCCGCTCCATGATCGCTTACAAGTTCCCGGCGGAGCGGGTGCTGACCCAGCTTCTCCGGATCGAGGTGAACGTGGGGCGGACCGGGACGCTGACCCCCGTGGCCAACTTGAAGCCGGTGTTCCTCGCCGGGACAACCGTCAGCCACGCCAGTCTCCACAACGAGGATGAGATCCAGCGCAAGGATGTGCGGGAGGGCGACTGGGTCATGATCGAGAAGGCGGGGGAGATCATCCCTCAGGTTGTGGCGGTGAATCGGCAGAAGCGGACCGGAAAGGAAAGGCCCTTCCGGATGCCGAAGGGCTGCCCGGTCTGCGGGACGAGGGTGGTCCGCGACGAGGAGGAGGTGGCGGTCCGCTGCGTGAATCTGGCCTGCCCGGCGCAGCTCAAGGAGCGGCTGATCCATTTCGGCCAGCGGACGGCCATGGATGTGGAAGGCCTGGGCGATGCGCTGGCCGAGCAGCTCGTGGCGAAAGGCCTCGTGAAGGATGTGGGGGACCTCTACCGGCTGGAGCAGGAGAAGCTTGCGGCGCTGGAGCGGATGGGGAAGAAGTCGGCCGGGAATCTGATCCTCAACCTGGAGGACTCCAAGGGAAAGGGCCTGGCGCGGCTCATCTTCGCCCTCGGGATCCGGCACGTGGGCAGCGCCACGGCCGAGGCGCTGGCGCGGCATTTCGGGTCGATGGAGAAGCTGGCTTCAGCCGATGAGGAGGCGCTCACGCGGATCCCGGAGGTGGGAGCGGTGATGGCGGCCTCGATCGCAGGGTTCTTCCGCTCTGCCGCGAACCAGAAGGTGCTTGAAAAGGTGAAGTCCGCCGGGGTAAAGATGGTGGAGGAGCAGCCGAAGGTCCTCTCGGCGCGGCTGGCCGGGGAGACGGTGGTCTTCACAGGGGAACTGGAGGATTTCACGCGCAGTGGAGCGGAAGGGCTGGTGCGCGCCCACGGGGGCTGGGTGGGCTCGGCCGTGACCAAGAAGACGACTCTGGTGGTCGCGGGCCAATCGCCGGGATCCAAGTACGAGAAGGCCAAGGCGCTGGGGGTCAGGATCGTGGATGAGCGGGCGTTCAAGAGGATGGTGGGCGGATGATCCGAGGCCGAGTTGCGGCAGGGTTCCTGCTGGCCTGCACCCTCTGCCTTCTGGCGGAGGGTTGCAGCCCAGAGTGGAGGCGCAAGTTCATCCGCAAACGGAAGAACGTCGAACCGCCGCAGGCGGTCCTGGTGCTGCAGACGGACTTGAAGGCCCTCCATCCGCCCCACGACCGCTACCGGGAGCATTTCGCCCTCTGGAAGACATGGCACACCGAGCTTCTGGACAGCTACGGCCAGATCCGGAAACGGGACATCATGTACTTGAGCGGGGTGATCGGCGAGCTGCGGGCGCTGCAGCAGCTCCTCCAGGACAAGCCCTCCGGGTCTATGCGTGAGATTCTTGTGGAGCTCAACGACCTTCAAACCCGCTGGGCCGCGGCACCTCATCCCTGGGACCCTTCCGCCGCCACACGCAGCCGCCTGGAGCAGCTCCTGCGGCGGATCAACCGGGACTTTCAATATTCCAACGTCATCTCCTCCATCCGGCCAGACCCCGAGTGAGCCCTGGGATCGGCTGATCCGGCAGACGCTGGATTTCCTGCGCCTGGAGCGGGGCCTGAGCCAGAACACCGTTTCCGCGTACCGGCGGGATCTGGCTCAGTTCGCCCGGGCGGCCGGCGAGAAGCACCCCGGCTCCCTGACGCGCTCCGAGATCCTGGAGCACCTCATGAATCTGCGGGACCGGAAGCTGGCTGCATCCTCCGTGGCCAGGAAGCTGGTCGCGATCAAGGTTTTCTTCCGGTTTCTGCTGGGGCAGGGGCTGGTGCGCTCCGACCCCTCGGCGGTCATGGAATCGCCGCGGCTCATGAAGGGGCTGCCCGCGGTGCTGGATGTGGAGGAGGTGGGCCGGCTGATGGCCTCCGCGCCCGGAAAGGACGGGATGCGCGGCCTGCGCGACCGGGCCCTGCTGGAGCTTCTCTACGCGAGCGGCCTCAGGGTCTCGGAGGCGACCGGCTTGAAGGTCTCGGATCTCAACCTCGAGTCGGGATTCCTGCGTTGCGTCGGCAAGGGGGGAAAGGAGCGGGTGGTGCCGGTCGGCAAGCACGCCCGCCAGTGGATCGACCGGTACCTGAAGCGGGCCCGCGCCCGGTTCAAGCCGAAGCCGGAGGCGCGGGAACTCTTCCTCAATCGGACC
>CAYFHV010000111.1:3830-4073 GCA_964343105.1 uncultured Planctomycetia bacterium
CTGTCGCGGCAGTCGGTCTGGATGCTGGTGAAGCGCTATGCGAACCTGGCTGGGATCCGAAAGCGAATCACCCCGCACACCCTGCGGCACTCCTTCGCCACCCACCTTCTCGAGGCCGGGGCGGACCTTCGGGTGGTGCAGGAACTTCTGGGGCACGCCTCGATCGCGACCACCCAGATCTACACCCACGTGGATCGGGCCCGCCTGAAGGCGATCCACGCCAAGTTCCACCCCCGCGGTTAG
>CAYFHV010000111.1:4083-5015 GCA_964343105.1 uncultured Planctomycetia bacterium
AACGCAGGGAGAAGGTGTGGAGGCCGACCGCGGCCTCCACGCCTTGAAGGAGGGGATGATTCAGGGGAACCATGCGGTTCCCCTGAAGGAGCGGAACGAGGCGTGCGGTAAGGAGGGGGCTGGAGCGACGCGTTCTACATCGCGCCGAGCGCGAATTACCCTTACGCCGAGCGCGCGGGACTCATCCATGGTCATCGGTCTGCTTCAGCTGCAACTGAGGATCCCCGGGAATCAATCCCTCAAGGGGAAGCGGCAGGTTCTGCTGGGGTTGAAGACGAGGATCCGCCAGCGGTTCAACGTCTCGGTCTCCGAGACGGAGGATCACGACAAGTGGCAGCTGGCGACCCTGGCCGTCGCCTGCGTCGGGACGGACCGGGTGGGAGTGGACCGGCTCCTGAGTCACGTTGCGGAGCTGGCGCATCGGGAGAGGGAGGCGGAGGTAACGGATCAGCAGGTGGAGTTCTTCTGAGAGATGAATCAGCGGATTGAAAGGGTGGCGGAGGCGATCAAGGAGGAGGTGGCGCAGATCCTTCAACGGGAGCTCAAGGATCCGCGGGTCGGTTTCGTGACGGTGACCCGGGTGAAGGTGAGCCCCGATCTGAGCTACGCCACGGTCTACTTCAGCCTGCTCGCACAGGGAGCGGCCCGGGAAGGGACGGAGGCGGGCTTGAAGAGCGCCCAGGGATACATCCGCCGGCTGCTGGGGGACCGGCTCCGATTGAGGGTCACCCCCGAGCTGGATTTCAGGATCGATCCCTCGGTGGAGGAGTCCATTCGGATCTCGAAGCTGCTGGGCGAGACCCGCAGGGAGGAGGCAGCGGAATGACGCCGCCCGGGAACCCGGCTCAGGCCGCAGAGATGCGGCGTGTTGCCGATGCGATCCGGCGCCACCGCCGGTTCGTCGTGAGCACCCACATCAACCCCGAGGGGGA
>CAYFHV010000112.1:0-5005 GCA_964343105.1 uncultured Planctomycetia bacterium
TCCATCTGGGCGTCGTTGGTGACGTCGCACTCGAAAAGAGGAGGAGTCCCGCCGAGCGAGTTGGCCAGCTCCGCCACCGACTCCTTGAGCCGCTCTCCCTGATAGGTGAAGGCGAGCTTCGCCCCCTCCCGGTGGGCGGCTTGCGCGATCGCCCAGGCGATGGAGCGCTTGTTCGCCACCCCGACGATAAGACCCTTCTTGCCGGTCAGCAACATGAGGTTGCTTCGCTCCCTGCAGTCGCTCGCAATGACGTTTTACTCATACTTGCGGACGATGAGGGTGACGTTGTGGCCGCCGAAGCCGAGGGAGTTGCTCAAGCAAACCGAGAGCTTCGCCCGCCGGGCTTCGTTGGGCACGTAATCCAGATCGCACTCCGGATCCGGGGTGCGGTAGTTGATGGTCGGTGGAATCACCTGATCCCTCAGGGCCATGCAGCAGGCCAGGAACTCGAGCGCCCCGCCGGCTCCCAGGAGATGGCCGGTCATCGATTTGGTGGAGCTCACCGGCACCTTCCTGGCGTGCTCGCCGAAGAGCTGCTTGATCGCCTTCGTTTCGATCTTATCGTTGAGCTGTGTGGAGGTTCCGTGCGCGTTGATGTACGAGATCTCCTTCGGTGAGAGGCCCGCGTCCTCGAGGGCCGCCTTCATGGCGCCGGCAGCGCCCGCACCCTTCGGATCGGGCGCCGTCATGTGGTAGGCGTCGGAGGTCATTCCGTAGCCCATGACCTCCCCATAGATCCTGGCCCCGCGCCGGCGGGCGTGCTCCAGCTCCTCCAGGATCAGCATGGCGGCTCCCTCGGCGATCAGAAAGCCGTCGCGCGTCTTATCGAACGGCCGGCTGGCGGTCTGCGGCTCGTCGTTGCGCGTGGTCAGGGCCTTGAGCGCGCAGAAGCCGGCGACCCCCAGGATCGTGATGGCGCACTCGGTCCCGCCGGCCACCATGACGTCGGCCCCGCCCCGCGCGATGATCTTGAAAGCATCCCCGATCGCATGGGCGGACGAGGCGCAGGCGCTCACCGTGCAGGAGTTGGGCCCCCGCGCGCCGAGGCTGATCGAAACCTGGCCCGGGGCCATGTTGCAGATGATCATCGGGATGAAGAAGGGCCGGACCCTGGAGGGGCCCCTCGCCTGGAAGTCCCGATAACCCTCCTCGATCGTGCCCAGGCCCCCCATGCCGGTCCCGATCCAGACCCCGACCCGGAAGGGGTCTTCCTTGGAGATCTCCAGCTTCGCGTCGGCGACCGCCTGCTTGGCCGAGGCGACGGCGAGCTGGACAAACCGGTCGGTGTGTTTCAGCTCCTTGGGCGAGAGGTAGGGGCTTGGATCGAAATTCTTTACTTCAGCGGCGATCCGGGTGGGATACTGGCTGGCGTCAAAGAGGGTGATGGGGCCAGCGCCGCTCTTTCCCTGGACCAGAGAGGTCCAGGTTTCCTCGAGGGTATTGCCGACGGGGGACACCGCCCCCAGCCCCGTGATAACGACACGGCGGCGCTTCTCCACGACAACGCCTTACTGGGCCTTCTGGCCGGCCTTTTCTCCAATGTACCGGACCGCATCCCCCACCGTGATCAGCTTCTCGGCCTCCTCGTCCGGGATCTCGATCCCGAACTCCTCCTCCAGGGCCATCACCAGCTCCACGGTGTCCAATGAATCCGCGCCCAGATCGTCGATGAACTTCGCCTCCGGAGTGACCTCCTCGGGCTTGACCCCCAATTGCTCCGCGATGATGTTGCGGACCTTATCCGGTATGGTCATGCGCCTCCTTCACAAGAAGATGTTCCCTGCCAGTATAGCCAGGCGAATCGCTTTGTCAAGATCATTTGCCGGAGCCTCATTCTCCGGAGCCGGGCGTGCCCGCCGCCATCCGCTCGGCGGCCGCCCTGACCTCCGCGGCGCTGACCACCGGATGGACGGTGGCCTCGGGCTGGATCTTCCGGACCAGGCCCTTGAGCACCGTGCCGGGGCCCACCTCGAGGAAGGTGGAGCTGCCTCCCTGCACCATCGTCCGCACGCAGTCCACCCATCGGACCGGCCGCGTGAGCTGTTCCACGAGAAGGATCCGGACCTCGCCGGAGCTGGTGTGGTAGGAGCCGGTCACGTTGCTTAAGACCCCGAACCGCGGGGGATGGATCTCCACGCCGGCCAACGCCTGCTCCAGCCGGGCCGCCGCCGGCTGCATCAGCCGCGAGTGGAACGCGCCGCCCACCTCGAGCGGAACGACCCGTTTGGCGCCCCCCTCCTTCGCCTTGACGGAAGCCGCACCAACGGCCTCCGGGCTGCCGGAGATCACGATCTGCCCGGGAGCGTTGAGGTTAGCCACCTGCGCGCCGGTCTGGGCGCAGATCGCCTCCAGCGGCTCCAGCTCCAGCCCGAGCACGCTGGCCATGGTGCCCGGGGAAGACCGGGCAGCCTCTTCCATCGCCTCACCGCGCAGCCGGACCAGCCGCAGTCCGTCGGAAAAAGAGAGGGCCCCGGCGGCAGCCATCGCGGTGTACTCACCCAGACTCAGGCCGGCTGCCGCTTTCGGGGATAACCGCTGTCCGCGGGACTCCAGCTCCGATTCCAAGGCGGCGAGGGCGGCGAGCGAGGTAACGTACAGGGCCGGCTGGCAATGCTCGGTGCGGGTGAGCTTCTCCGTCGGGCCCTTCCAGCAAAGTTCGCTCAAGCCGTATCCCAGCGCCGAGTCCGCCTCCTCGAACAGGGCCCTCGCCCTCGGATAGGCCTCGGCCAGGTCCTTTCCCATCCCGACAAACTGCGCCCCCTGCCCCGGGAACAGAAGCGCCGGGCTGGGCGTGGCTACCACCGGATCACGCAGGCTCCCCAGGTGAGCCCCGCCCCGAAGGCCACCAGGAGCGCGTAATCCCCCGTCTTGACCCGGCCGTCGCGCACCGCCTCGCAGAGCGCCACGATCGTGGAGGCCGCGGACATGTTCCCGTAGCGGTCCACGTTGAGGTACACCTTCTCGATCGGGATCCGGGCCCGCTCCACAACCGCCTCGATGATCCGGATGTTCGCCTGATGAGGGATGACACAGCCGATCTGCTCCGGCCGGATCCCCGCCCGCTCGATCGCGGTGTGCGCGGCCTGCGCCATCTCCCGGACGGCATGCTTGAAGACCTCCGTGCCGTTCATCTTCAGGAAATGGGCGCGTGCCCTGACGCTCTCCTCCGAGGCCGGCAGGGAAACCCCGCCGCCGGGCACCTTCAGGAGATCGGCCTGCCTTCCATCCGACCCGAGATAGGAAGAGAGGATCTGCCCGCGGGTCGTCTCGCCGATCACCACCGCCCCCGCCCCGTCCCCGAACAGAACGCAGGTGCTGCGGTCGGTCCAGTCCACGACCCGGGAGAGGATCTCCGCGCCCACCACCAGGACCCGCCGGTACATGCCGCTGGCCACAAACTGCTGGCCCATGACGAGCCCATACACGAACCCCGAGCAGGCGGCGGCCACGTCGGTGGCGGCCGCCTGCGGCGCCCCGAGCTTGGCCTGCACGATGCAGGCGGTGGCCGGGCAGGGCATGTCCGGCGTCATCGTAGCCACCAGGATCATGTCCAGGTCGGTGGCCTGAATCTTGGCCTCGCGAAGGGCCGCCTGCGCCGCCTTGACCGAGAGGTCGCTGGTGTTTTCCCCCTCGGCGGCGATCCGGCGCTGGGAGATCCCGGTCCGGGTGCGGATCCACTCGTCGGAGGTCTCCACCATCTTCTCCAGATCCGCGTTGGTGAGGATCTTGTCGGGCACGTAGTAGCCCAAGCCCAGGATCCCGACCGGCCGGCTAGCCGACATGCTCGCTCTGCGCGCCAGGTGCTTTCGTGATCCCCAGGATCGCCCGGTTCACCTCATGTTGCACGTACTTCGAGGCGGCCCCAATCGCATTTCGGATCGCCTTGGCGCCGGAGGAACCGTGGCAGATGAAGCAGACGCCGTTGACCCCCAGCAGGGGGGCGCCGCCGTACTGAGGGTAATCCATCTGCCGCCGAACACGGTGAAACGCCGGCAGGAGGAGTGCGGCCCCCAACCGATTCCAGAAGGTACGCTTGAGTTCCCTTTTTAAGAGCTCCGCCAAGGCGAAGGCCATCCCCTCGGAGACCTTGAGCGCCACATTCCCCACGAAACCGTCGGCCACGATCACATCGCACCTGCCGGTGTAGATGTCCCGCCCCTCCACGTTGCCGATGAAGTTGAGGTTTGACTCCTCCAGCAGCTTGAACACCTGCCGGACGAAATCGGTCCCCTTCGACTCCTCCTCGCCGATGTTGAGCAACCCCACCGAGGGCCGCGACAGGCCCATCACCTGCTCCATGGTGACAGCCCCCATCATCCCGTACTGGAAGAGATGATTTGGCTTGGGGTCGATGTTGGCGCCCACATCGATCACCATGACCGGGCCCTTGAGGGAGGGGATCACGACCGCGATGCCTGGCCGCTCGATCCCTTCCAGGAGCCCGAGGCCCAGACTCGCCGCGCAGACCACCGCCCCGGTGTTGCCGGCGCTGACGATGGCATCCGCCTGGCCTAGGCGGGCCAGCTCCACCATCTGGCAGATCGAGGAATTCGGCTTTCGGCGGACGCTCACCGCCGGGGACTCCGCCATCTCGATCACTTCCGGGGCGTGGTGGATCTTGAGGTTGGAAGGGATTGTCCCAAAGGGCCTGAGATGCTCAGAGATCCGGTCTTGCCGGCCGACAAGAATGACCTCCGCCTCGGTGGACCGCGCCGCCTGAACGGCTCCATCCACGATCGCGCCGGGGGCCCGATCACCCCCCATGGCGTCAACGGCGATCCGCGTCACGACTTCGGCTTTTTCGGCCCGGCGACGTTGAGGACCGTCCGGCCCCGGTAGCTGCCGCACGCCGAGCAGGCCCGGTGGGTGAGCACCGTGGCCCCGCACTGCGGGCAGCGCGTCCAGCTGGGATTCCGAAGATGAATTTGAAGCCGCCGCTTGTCACGCCTGGAGCGGGAGAAACGGCGCTTAGGCAGAGCCATGCACACATCTCCTTTCGTTCAGA
>CAYFHV010000113.1:0-5003 GCA_964343105.1 uncultured Planctomycetia bacterium
CCGCTTGCCTTGGCGGCGCAGGCGGTCAATGACGCGGACTAACCGGTTCAAAGGAAGCATGGATGGCTGGGGAGTCATCAGGTCAGGAGCCAATGAGGAAACGTTCCTCCGCCAGCGCCCTTTCCTCCTTGGGATTGAGCTTCTTGACCTCCTCGGCCAGCCGAGCATGTTTCCATCTTTTGGAAACCCACTGATCCACCAGCCGAAGCAATTGCTGCTTCAGGGTAATTGCCACCTTGGCGGTCGCCATCTTCTCACCTCCAGTGTTTTGTTTTATCATACCGAGGCAATTCCGGAAGGTGAAAAAACGGAATTACGCGGCTTCGAGGAGGGTGCGAGCCGCTCTCTGGACCGAGGGGTCGTCCGGCATAAACCGGCTGGAAATACAAGTCATATCTAGATTTAGTAACGTCTCACTTTCCGGCGAAATGCTGCTCGACGAGCTCGCAGAGGATGTGGCCGATGGTGATGTGGGATTCCTGGATGCGCTGCGTGTTGTCGGACGGAACGACAAGGGCGATCTCCACCTGCCCGGCCAGGGCGCCCCCCTTCCCGCCGGTCAGCCCGACGGTCCTGAGCCCCCTCTGCCGCGCCATCCGGATGCCGGCCAGGACGTTGGCGGAGGCCCCGCTGGTGGAGATCCCAATGGCCACATCCCCCCGCTCACCCAAGGCTTCCACCTGTCTCTCGAAGATCGTGTCATAGCCGAAGTCGTTGCCCAGCGCCGTGAGCGCGGAGGTGTCCGTTGTCAGGGCGATCGCCGGCAGCGCGCGGCGCTTGACGGCCAGCTTCCCCACCAGCTCGGCCGCGATGTGCTGGCTGTCCGCGGCCGATCCGCCGTTTCCGAAGAGGAGAATCTTCCTCCCCGCCTCCAGCGCCTCGATGAGCATCGCGGCCGCCTGCTCGATGGCCGGCACCAGGGTGGCCAGCACCTGCTCCTTCGTGCGGATGCTCTCCCGCAGGCTCGCCTCGATCCGCGGGGCGGGGGCGTTTTGAAACCGGCTCCTATCCAAAGAAGACCCGGGCGAGCTCATAGAGCCCCATGTCCACGGTTTTGAGCTGACGCGTGGCCTCTTCGATCGGGACGGAAACGATCCGGTTTCCCTGCAGACTCACCATCTGGCCCCACTGCCCGGCCAGCACCAGCTCCACCGCCTTCACCCCAAACCGCGTGCCGAGAACCCGGTCGAACGCCGTGGGCGATCCGCCCCGCTGAACGTGGCCCAGCACCGTCACGCGCGTCTCGAAACCGGTCTTCTCCTCAATCACCCTTCCCAGCCGGTCGCCGATCCCGCCCAGCCGGACATGGCCGAACTCATCCCGCTTCTCATCCGCCGGGGCGGGCCCCTGATCGGCGAAATCCGCTCCCTCCGCCACTACGATGATCGAGAAGGTCTTGCCGCGCGCGTGCCGCTTCCGGATCGCATCGCACACCTGCTCGATGTGGATCGGCACCTCCGGGATGAAGATGAAGTCGGCCCCGCCGGCAATCCCCGCGTAGACGGCGATCCAGCCCGCCTGCCGGCCCATCACCTCCGCGACCATGATCCGGTGGTGGCTCTCTGCCGTGGTATGGAGCCGGTCCAGCGATTCCATGACGGTGTTGACGGCGGTGTCAAAACCGAAGGTGTAATCGGTGGAGGAGAGATCGTTGTCGATGGTCTTGGGCACCCCCACCACCCGAAATTCCTCCTTGGACAGCTTGGTCGCCACCCCCAGCGTGTCCTCTCCACCCACAGCGATCAGGCCGTCGAGCTGCCACTGGCGGAAGTTCTCCTTCAGCGCCGCCACCTTCGCGGGATCCCTGTACGGGTTGGTCCGGGAGGTGCCGAGGATCGTCCCCCCTTTGGGAAGGATCCCTGACACGGAACCCAAGTCCAGCTTCGTGCCCTCCTTCTCGACGAGCCCTTTCCAGCCGTTCTTGATCCCCAGGACATCGATCCCCTCCGGAAGGGCGCGGCGCACCACCGCGCGGATCACCGGATTGAGGCCGGGGCAATCCCCCCCTCCCGTCAGGATCCCGATGCGGCGAATGGAACCGGCCATGGCTAGAAGCCGCCCTGGAAGGGTGGGGTGAACTGGCGGGCCTGCCGCTGCGCCGTCTCCTTCTCATCCCGATGGACGATCTTGGAGACGTGCACCAGCACCACCACGGGCTCCTCGATCCCGGAGAGCATCTCCTGAACCCGGCTCTTCACCACCTGCTGGATCCGCTCCGCCACCTCTGGGATGTGCGCGTCCGACCAGAGCGTGGCGCGGGCGCGGACCATGATCCTGCCTTTGCGCGCCACCACATCGGAGCGCAGCTCCTTCACCTCCGGCAGCTCCCGGGTCGACCGACGCAGGAAATCCTCGATCGCCGCCAGGGAAACCGTCACCTGACCGTCCGGATTCTCAAAGGCGATCGTCTTCTGCCTCCGGAACCTGGCCAGGGCCAGCTCCGCATACATGAAGTTGAGGAGGATGAGCCCCGCTCCCACCAGGAAAGAGACCAGCCGCAGGCGATCCTCTGTGTAGGCGATCTGCAGCCCAAGGACGGTCCATTCCACAGGGATCCAGTGCAGGGCGAACGCAATGAGCCCCACCCCCAGCAGGATGAAAAGCACGATGTAGCAGGTCAGGATGATCCAGGTAAAAAGCTTCATGGCTGATCGCTCCTTCTGGGCTTCACCTCCTGAATGCTCACCTGCACCTCCACCGCCGTCAGGTGCGTCATTCGCTCCACCATCTCCCGCACGCGCTCCTGAACCTCGGCCGCCACCTGCGGCAGGTTGATGCCGTACTCGGCGACGAGATTCAGCCGCAGCCGGACCTCCTGATCGATCGCCTGCACCGAGACCCCGGAACGGTTGCCCAGGATCCGCCAGGGCCAGGGCGTCCGCCAGACCCCGACGACCCCCCGGACCTCCTGCGCCGCCATCGCGGCGATCGATCCGATCACCTCATTCTGGATCTGGACCGACCCGGTGCCGAGATCCGTCCGGCGCGCCATCCTACCGTCCCTCTGAGCCGACGAGTTCCGCCGGCGCCTTGGCGCCCAAGGTGAAGCGCTCGACGAAATGGGTGGAGTACTGGCCGGCCACGAAACCAGGGTCGTTGAGAACCTTCCGGTGGAAGGGGATCGTGGTCTTGATCGGTTCCACCACCATCTCCTCCAGCGCCCGGAGCATGATCTGGATCGCATCCCCGCGGTTCTCTCCGTGCACGATGATCTTGGCCAGGAGGGAGTCGTAGTGGGGGGGGACCCGGTAGCCCGCGTAGAGGTGGCTGTCCACCCGGACGTGCGGTCCTCCCGGCGGATGGTAGACCGTTACCTGGCCCGGACAGGGCATGAAGTCCTGATCGGGGTCCTCGGCGTTGATCCGGCACTCGATGGCGTGCCCCTTCCACTGAATCTCATCCTGAGTGAAGGAGATCCGCTCCCCCGCCGCCATCCGGATCTGCTCCCTGATGAGATCCACCCCGGTCACCTCCTCGGTGACCGGAATCTCCACCTGGACCCGCGTGTTCATCTCCATGAAGTAGAAGTTGCCCTGCCCGTCCACGAGGAACTCGGTCGTCCCCAGGGAGGTGTAGTTGACCGCCTTGGCGCCCCGCACCGCCGCCTCCCCCATCCGCTTGCGCAGCCGGGCATCCACCGCCGGCGATGGGCTCTCCTCGATGAGCTTCTGGTGCCGCCGCTGGATCGAGCAGTCCCGCTCGCCGAGGCTGAGGACGTGGCCGTACCGATCGGCCGCGATCTGGATCTCGACATGCCTCGGCTGATCGATGTATCGCTCGATGTAGACGTCCGGAACGCCGAAGGCCGCCTCCGCCTCCGCCTGACAGGTCATGAAGGCGCTGATCAGGCGCACGTCGTTGTGCGCCACCCGCATCCCCTTGCCTCCCCCGCCCGCGGCCGCCTTGATGATCACCGGGTAGCGGATCTGCTTGGCCACCTTCAGGGCCTCCTCCTTGGTTTTTACGATCTCCGCCGATCCCGGGATCAGCGGAACACCGGCCTTGGCCATCACCTTCTTCGCCTCGACCTTGTCCCCCATGAGGCGGATGGCCTCCGGCGTGGGCCCGATGAAGACGATCTTGCACGACTCGCAGATCTCGGCGAAATGGGCGTTCTCCGCGAGGAAGCCGTAGCCGGGATGAATCGCCTCGACGTCCGTGATCTCCGCCGCGCTGATGAGCGCCGGGACGTTCCGATAGCTGGAGGCCGAGGGGGCGGCGCCGATGCAGACCGCCTCATCCGCCAGCCGGACGTGCAGGCACTCCGCATCCGCCTCGGAATAGACCGCCACCGTCCGGATGCCGAGCTCCTTGCAGGCCCGGATGATGCGCACGGCGATTTCCCCGCGGTTGGCGATCAGGATCTTCGAGAACATCGCTTCCTCTGGAAGAGGGGGATGTGGGGGGAGATGGGAAATCCCCCCCCACAAGACAACCGAGGGGCCGAAGGCCCCGAGCGCGGGAAGGGGGTCCCCAAGGGGGAAACAGCGCAGCGCGTTTCCCCCTTGGAGGCGGTGAGGCGATCCGTCTGTCCGCCCACTCCCACGAAGCCGAGAGGCACACCTCGCCCGCTGGTCAGCGCACGCATCGCGTCACCGCCTAGAGGGGCTCCAAGACGAAAAGGACCTGCCCGAACTCCACCGGCTGGGCGTTCTCCACCGGGATCTGGACAACGCGGCCCCGCACCTCCGACTTGATCTCGTTCATGAGCTTCATCGCCTCGATGATGCAGAGGACCTGGCCCACCTCCACCTGCTGCCCCACCTCGATAAAGGGCGGGGCGTCCGGCGCCGGCGCCCGGTAGAAGGTGCCCACCATCGGGGACTTGACCTCGAGCCCGGCCGCCTTCGCGGGGCCCTCGGGCTCGCCTGCCGGGCCCGGCCCCGCGGCCCGGGCGGGAATCATCCGCTCCACGACGACCGCCTCCGCGCCTGCCCCGGCGGCCGCCTTGCGGATCCGGACCTTCGTGCCCTCCCGCTCCAGCTCGATCTCCACGAGCCCAT